>CAIXTT010000313.1 GCA_903922455.1 uncultured Bacteroidota bacterium
GATATCTTACAGTATAAGTGGGTCACTAAAAAAAATGGTGCGTCCATAATGGCCACGCCACAAGGGTATTTTGTAAAAATTACTTTTTGATCATTTTCTGAGTTCTTTTTTATAAAAGAAAATCCTTCACCGATGGTATTTTCGATGTTTTTTGGGAATTTGTTTGGATTGAAATCGTAAAGAAACAGGGCCGGCAAGTAGACATAATAGCCTGCTTTATCGGCGTGAATTTCGCACCGGTAGTTGGCTGGCTTTTTATTTGAATGGATATTTAGCGATAAGAAAAGTAAAAAGACCGCAACGATGGCTAGATAAATAGTTAGTTTTCTCGACATAATCAATTTTGTTGCTTCTACAAATAACACGATAATATTCCATACAATTTTGCGGACCTTCTATTTTGAGACGATGCGGACGTTTGTATGTTTTATCTAAAAATGCCTCTTCGAGTTGCGATTATCCTTAAAATAAGTTGGTTGTAGTTGCGATTTTCCTTATTACTGTCGCTAAAAATATGCTTAGCCTTGAATAAATCTTTACTACATAAAACATAAAACTAATCGATATGAAAAACAATTCCCTTAAGTCGTTGCTGGTTCTATTGTGTGCCGGCTTGAATTTTAGCGCTGTAATTGCACAAGGTGCTTATTTTACTCTAGGAACAGGGTACAATCTTCCGGCGAGTACACAAACATTAGATGCACTTTCGTTCTCTAATGAAACTAATACTGTTAATACGACTACCTACGAGCAAAATTATGTATCGCTAGGAAAAGGTCTAAGTGCAGGTGGCGCTTTTGGTTATATGTTTAATGAAAATATTGGTGCTGAATTGGGTATTTCCTATTTGATGGGATCGACTTGGGAATGTGTAACGGCGTATAATTCGCCTGCAAGCGGAGGCACTGCGAAATTCACAGATCAGATTTCTTCAAAAATGACCCGGATTAATCCTCAAATCGTAATGTCAATGGAAGCGAATAAAATCACTCCCTATGCTAAAGTTGGGTTGCTGCTGGGAATGGGTTCAATGAGTTTAATGTCAAAGTCTGAATACATTGATGGTACCATCGAACAATCTTTATTGTTCAATGGTGGAATTGCAACCGGATTTACAACAACCATTGGGGCGAGCTATGCATTGAATGATAAAATTTCGTTATTTGGAGATTTGAACTTTGTAAATATGTCATATAGTCCAACCAAGGGAATGATTACTAAATATACGGAGGATGGAGTGGATCTACTGCCATCATTAGACCCCATTGATAAAGAAATTCAATTTGTTGATTCTTACGTGGAAGACGACAATATTCAACCCTCGATTACAGAACCTACTAAAGCTTTGAAGATCAAATTTCCTTTTAGCAGCGCTGGCATCCATATCGGTATAAAGTACACACTCTAAAATAATCATCGAATGAAGCGTATTTTAGCTGTTAAGGCGATTAATAGAAGGGCTTATCTGAATTAGCAATATGCAATTTTTGCATATTGCTTTCCTTAGTCAATTCTCCCTCCTTGTATAAATTAGACAAGTGCCTGGAAATAACAGATTGATCTCTCTCAAAAAAGACGGTTAATTGATCCTGACTTAACCAAACCGTTTCATTTGAAAGTTGTACATTTAATACAATGCCATCTTGACTTTGATAAAAGTAGGTTCCAGTTCACAGCTGTGGACTGAAAGGTGATCCAATTAGTCATTTACAGGTCCATCTCTTTTCTTTGCTGCTCCAACCCCCTCTAATATTATGTTTTCACAGGTGCAACAATTCCAATTTATTATAAAATCAGGCAAAATAATTATCGCTGATCCCAGTGTCTTCGGAGCAATTACCGATACCGTGCACAAAACCCATATTGTGGTCGCGAAGAAGAGTTGGGTAGGGGATTATGTGGAAATTGAAATTCGACTCAAATAAACTCAACAGTTTGAAAGTCGTTGTCTTCATCAATCGGAAAAATCCTCCTTCATTCAGTTTTTGAGTCAGTTGGAAAAAACGCTGCAGTTGAA
>CAIXTT010000314.1 GCA_903922455.1 uncultured Bacteroidota bacterium
ACGATTTTAATAAATCCATTTGACTTTCAATGTAGATGCTTAATAAATTTTCGGGATGATCTCTTTTTTCTTTTAAGAGGTAGTTGTCGGCCGCTTCAAAATTGAGGGCAATCACCGCTTCGTACCCCTTAAGGCAGTTTTTGGTCCACACATAATCAGCTTTCAGACTCGTACACATCAGCATAAGAATCACGAAAAACAGCCTGTTTTTAATATTAAATAACATGGTTACGAAGATCATAAATTCAACTGAATTGAAGTTAAACTTCGTAGAGAATTAGTTAAATCATATTTCCATTGAATTTATTCGATTATTGCTTTTTATATATTATTTTCACTCCATAATTTGATGAACTATGCAACTAATACTCGCTGACGATCAGTACCGTGATCATTTATTACCCTTTGTTTTTACGCGACCTGTGGGTGATTTGCGCTGTGGAATTTTAACCACAAGGAGCAAATGGGAAATGCTGTTGGGTATTCCCAAAGGAACTTCGGGATCGTTAACTCAATTTTATCTTTCTGGCCGTTATCCATTAGCCAGCGTAACCGAATGTTTGGTAATCAATGGAGCATTGCTTCCTGATGATGGAATTTTGAGGATGATACAGACGTTGAAAGTCGGACAACAAATTTTGTATAAAGATCGTGTGGTAGCTGCTGGTGTTCACCATGATCAGTTAGTGGGTATGGAAAGTTTAAAAATGTTTATGAATTTTGAAACCATAGAGTATACCGGCGAGTTAAATTTGATTCAGCATCCTTGGGATTTATTTACGATGAATGACGCGGCCTTGCGATTCGATTTTCAGTTGTTGACTAAGGGACGAAAGTCGGCTGTGATTTCAGGGACGAATCAAACCTTTCAACCTTCCGATATTTTTTTAGAGCCTGGCGCTAAAGTAGAATGCGCTATCTTAAATGCTTCCACCGGACCCATCTACATCGGAAAAGATGCAGAAATTATGGAAGGCAGTATGGTGCGCGGACCGTTTTCTTTAGGTGAACAAGGCGTGTTGAAGATGGGAACAAAGGTTTATGGTGCCACTACCATTGGTCCGGGATCGAAAGTAGGCGGTGAGATCAGTAATTCTGTAGTCTATGGAAATAGTAATAAAGCGCACGATGGATTTTTAGGAAATTCGGTGATAGGTGAGTGGTGTAATATTGGTGCCGATTCTAATACTTCAAATTTGAAGAATAATTATTCGGATGTGAAAATTTGGAATTACGTGGAGAAAGATTTCAAAGGAACTGGATTGCAATTTTGTGGATTGTTTATGGGCGATCACAGTAAATGCAGCATTAATACGATGTTTAATACTGGGACAGTAATTGGTGTTTCTGCAAATATTTTTGGTGCTGATTTTCCTCCGAAGATGGTACCATCATTCAGTTGGGGCTCCGATCATGCATCGGAAATGTTTGTGATTGACAAAGCGATTCATCTTGCAGAAAAAGTGATGAGTCGAAGAAATTTGGTGATGACTGAAGCCGATAAAAATATTTTGAGACATTTGTATTTAATGCAATTACATCCAACTGCAGAAGAAAAATAGTCAAATAAATGTCATTAGAAATGACAATTGTTCCCCGACTCATTGGTCGGGATCGGAAACCTTAGTTCGGAACTGTGCGGAGGTCGTCCATCCCGATGCTTCGGGACGAACCGATTTTTGCTGCCCTCGAGTGCCTCAGGCAGCAAAATAGTTGTGTAAAAAGAAAGATGAATTCCCATTGGCATAATGATTGAAATAGGGTGGATTTTGTTAATTTTCCCCTTAATACTGCCAAACTGACATAAATTTAGAAAATGAAATCACAATTCGATAATAATGAACTGCCTATTGGTCAGATGCCCATCAGCGACGACGAGCCGGAATTGATACCTCTGTTGACGAATGAGGACGAAGAACAGATGAATAATGAGCAGATGCCGGAAATTGTTTCGGTGCTGCCTTTAAGAAATACCGTGCTCTTTCCTGGAGTTGTAATTCCAATTACAGTAGGTCGCGATAAATCCATCAAACTTATTAAGGATGCTTATGCAAGTGATCGCATCATTGGTGTGGTTTCACAAAAAGATGTGAGTGTCGAAGATCCGAAATTGTCGGATTTGAATAACATTGGAACCATCGCACAAATTTTACGCATGTTGCGAATGCCCGATGGAAATACTACCGTGATCATTCAAGGAAAACGTCGATTTGAAATTGGCGATGTCGTACAAGATGAACCGTATTTGAAAGCAAAAGTGGAAGCATTTTCTGATGTTCCCAATATTCAGAAGGATGAAGAGTTCAATGCCATCGTTGATTCATTGAAAGATATTTCCATGGCGATCATCGAACAGTCGCCAAACATTCCATCGGAAGCAAGTTTTGCAATTCGCAATATTGAGAGTCCATCGTTCCTCATCAACTTCATTTCTTCCAACATGAATGCCGATGTGGAAAAGAAGCAAATGCTTTTAGAGATGAACGATTTGAAAGATCGTGCAACACGCGT
>CAIXTT010000315.1 GCA_903922455.1 uncultured Bacteroidota bacterium
TACATTCGATGCACGAGAGGAAGATTGTGGTCGAGACAAGGCTACCACCAATAATGACATGGAAAGTACACGCAACATAAATGGTAAATTAACCATTCGTTGTTTTAATGAAGGGCGATAATTTTTAAACGCTTCGGTGCTGCTAATACGAATTTGCGTGCGACTATTTCTTTTTACCTTCCAGAAATAAACGATAATCACGGGCACCAACACCAAGAGCCATAATAGCTCAGGATTTTTAAAATGCATTGAAGCGAAATCGGGCCACATCATGCTTCACCTCCCCTTTCTAATTCAAGTTTGATCTGATTGGCGCTAGTATCATTTACAAACTTCACCGCCATCAACATACTCAACTCGCATTCGCTCGGAATAGCATCCCACTTTGCAAATTTTACTAAATCGGCTAATCGCAATATTTTTTCTAAATCTTCTTTATTCGTGGGATCAATCAACCTCAAAAATCCATGATTCAAAATTTCATCGGTGGTCAATTCCTGTGCACCAACCATCCATCTTTCTTCAATATAAATTCGCACAATATCGGTGAGTCGAGTAAAATACAATTTCATTTTTCCCTCTTGCCAAACTTTTTCTGCTTCTAATGCCTTTAACGATTCCAATGCGGTTACATGTGCAGGAATTAAAACTATAGGCGCTTTTATTTCTTCGGGTTCTTTCTTTTTATCTTTATTCAACTTCCAAAACACGAACCACAACAACAATAACAATACATGATAACCGATCAACACCCACAACAACCAAGTTAAATCGGCTGGAGCATCGAGGATGGGCTGAATATCTTTTATGGCTAGTGTTGTATCCA
The DNA here is from genome assembly GCA_903922455.1 of uncultured Bacteroidota bacterium. Taxonomy (GTDB): domain Bacteria; phylum Bacteroidota; class Bacteroidia; order AKYH767-A; family OLB10; genus JAJTFW01. The sequence goes on from CAIXTT010000315.1 coordinate 827, forward strand.
CGGGAACTGTGAACACCTCAATGAAGATGGGATCCGTATACGTACTAAATGTTTTATCGCCACCAAGTGCATAATCAAAATAGACTTCTGGAATTTTATAGACGCCTGAATCGAATGATGTAATGGAGAAAGTTTGTGAACGCAACAATACATTTGCATCTTCAACAGGAATAGTATCCAACGGTTGAATTTCCAAAATTTCTAGTTTGCCCATTGAATCCACAAACAAAGGCCAATTAATATTTACGCTTTTGGGTTGACTCACTTGCAACACCACTTGAACAGGTTGACCGATTAAAATTTTATTCGTGTCGACTGTCATTTTAGCCACTACATCTTGTTGTGCATTTGCATTCGTAAATGAAAGCAAGAACACAAGTAAGCCATAGATATATGCTTTCACTTTCATCGTTTACGCTCTCTTTTCTTAAACAAATTAATTAATGGCTGCACATAGGGAAGATCCGTACGAAAAATAGCGTGATCGATTCCGCACTTATTAAGTAATTCGGATGTTTGTCCTTGCGCTTGCTTCCACCATAAATGATAATCGCGACGCACATTCGGTTGAGATGAATCCAACAAACTGGCTTCACCTGTTTCTGCATCTACAAAGCGAACAAGTCCCACATTCGGCATTTCTGCTTCACGAGGATCGAATACACGTATGGCAGCAAGATCATGTTTCTTTGAAGCGACTTTAATAGCATCTTCATAACCCACCGACATAAAATCGGAAATCACAAAAGCGATGCAACGTTTCTTAATCATATTATTAAAATAACGCAATGCCAAATTAATATCAGTTCCTGTTCCTTTGGGTTCCGTATTGATTAACTCACGGATGATTCTTAAAATATGAGTCTTCCCTTTTTTTGGTGGAATAAACAATTCAATTTTATCAGAGAATAAAATCACGCCGGCTTTATCATTATTTTCAATAGCAGAAAATGCTAAGACGGCCGACAACTCCGTAATTAAATCTCGCTTAAATTGTACATTGGTTCCAAAATTTCCAGAAGCGGAAACATCAATCAACAACATTACGGTTAACTCCCGTTCCTCTTCAAATATTTTAACGTAGGGATGATTGAATCGAGCCGTAACGTTCCAGTCGATGCTGCGAATATCATCCCCAGGATTATATTCACGCACCTCTGAAAAAGCCATTCCCCGACCTTTAAAGGCAGAATGATACTCTCCTGAAAAAACCTGAGCCGAAAGTCCTCGGGTTTTAATTTCAATTTTACGTACCTTTTTTAAAAGTTCTGAAGATTCCATAATCTTAAATCCCTTTCCGTTGGTTTAAGGAACTTCAACAATATTTAATACTTCATTAATTACATCATCGGTAGAAATGTTTTCAGCTTCCGCCTCATACGTTAACCCGATACGGTGACGCAACACATCATGACTGATGGCACGCACATCTTCCGGAATCACATACCCACGACGTTTGATGAATGCATAAGCCTTTGCTGCCAATGCTAAATTGATACTTGCACGAGGTGAACCACCGTAGCTAATTAAATTTTCTAGTTTGCGCAAATTATTTTCTTTTGGGAAACGCGTTGCAAAAACAATATCTAAAATATACTTTTCAATTTTTTCATCCATATACACATCACGAACCGCTGCTCGCGCTTTCACGATGGTGTCTTTATGAATTACTTCTTTTATTTTTGGAAATTCCTGAGCCAAATTCTGACGAACAATCAAACGTTCCTCCTCTTTAGTTGGATAACCGATTACCACCTTCATCATAAATCGATCGAGTTGGGCTTCAGGTAGCGGATAAGTTCCCTCTTGTTCAATCGGATTTTGTGTTGCCAATACCAAGAAAGGCTCTTCCAATTTAAAAGTTTCTTCGCCGATGGTCACTTGACGCTCTTGCATGGCTTCCAATAAAGCACTTTGAACTTTTGCCGGTGCTCGGTTGATTTCATCTGCCAAAATAAAATTAGCAAACAAAGGACCTTTACGAACTGTGAATTGCTCTTGCTTTTGACTATAAATCATAGTTCCTACTAAATCGGCAGGAAGTAAGTCAGGAGTGAATTGCAAACGACTAAACTTTGCTTGAATTGCCGACGATAGAGACTTAATTGCTAAGGTCTTAGCCAATCCAGGCACCCCTTCTAGCAATAAATGTCCATTGGATAAAAGACCAATAAGGAGTCGATCAAGCATGTATTTTTGACCAACTATCACTTTTCCGAGTTCTAGATTCAGCAATTCGATGAATGCTGATTCTTGCTGGATTTTCTCGTTAATTTCACGAATATCTACCATAATATATTAACTATTTTGAAACGTTGCAAGTATAGAGTAATTAACATGAAAAATTTCTGAATTGATGGGCAAGTTTTCGTTAAAGTCTTGTTAATAACCAATTGGTGGTCCCGATAGCTATCGGGAGGTGAATTGGTGAGTTGGTGGATTGGTGAATTTGCTGCGCGATGATGTCTTAACAATCAAAAAATCCGCTGCGAACGCTGAATAACGTTGCTCACGCTGCGTTTAAGACGTCTCTAAGATGGGATAATTTTATTGCATTCGCACTCTTGGATCGAGGCGAGCGTAGAGGATATCCACTAAAATATTGATGATCACAAAGAAAAAAGATACCATCAATACCGATCCCATCACTACCGGGAAATCATAATGTTCAAGTGCGTCGACGGTAACTTTTCCAACACCCTTCCATCCAAAAATATACTCGATAAATACGGCTCCGGCTAAGAGTGAACCCAACCAACCTGAAATGGCAGTGATTACTGGATTCAATGCATTTCTCAAAGCATGTCGAACTACTACCACTAGCGGGGAAAGACCTTTTGCTTTTGCCGTTCGAACATAATCCATCTCCAATACTTCCAACATCGATGAGCGAGTAAGTTGGACAATGACGGCAAGTGGTCGAATTCCCAACGTGAATGCCGGTAAAATTAAATTCTTCCATTTCAATTCCATCCCCGTAAAAGGATCCACTTCGTATAAACTACCTGTCATTTCTAGTCCGGTGTAGTCGTGCCAAACAAATCCGAATAACCAAGCGATCACGATGCCTGCGAAGAAGGATGGAACCGACATTCCCAATACACTTACAATCATGGTGAGGTGATCATCCCATTTTTGGTATCGCAAGGCCGACCAAACACCTAAAATTATTCCGAAGAAAGCAGCAAAGATTAAAGAAGCAATCGCTAAAATCGCAGTGCCCGGAAGAGCATCCAATAAAATGGCAGAAACGGATTCTCTCGACTGATACGAGCGACCTAAATAGGGAGCTTTCATTATCAATGCACGGCTGGAGAATTGAATGAGCTCTACTCCTCTCCCATACTTCTCTTTATCAAAATAAATTCTTGAATCGGGATTCTTTGTATCTAAAATACACAATGGAGATAAATCATTTGCATACTTCAAAAATTGTTTGAAGATGGGCTGATCCTTTCCTAATTCACGATTTATAATTTCTACAGAGACTAAATCGGCGCGTTGACCCAACATCATACGAGCTGGATCACCGGGCAAAACCGTAAACAAAAAGAAAACAACAATCACTACTCCCAGTGTTACAAGGAAGCCATAGAAAATTTTATTTACTAATAGCTTTAACACGTAGAGGTCGGCGATTTATAAATGGAGGATCAACTTACTTTTTGTGAAGGTATTTTGCATTCAACTCCTCGTACGTAGGAAAATCGTTATGATGCCACATATCAATCACGGTTCCTTGCTTCAATAATACTAATCCAGGATTTGAACGAATGATTGTTTTAAGTGCAGTTCCATCGCAGAAATAATAGGGGAACATATTCTGATGATCATGACGGAATTTATCGGTTTCGGTAGGAATTGTTGATGTTAGTCCGAAAAATTCAAAATCATTTTTCTGACATTCAGCAGCCAATGCATTTACTTTATCCTGAGCTTTTACATCTGCTTTTGTCAAGTCATAAGCTATTAACATAAAAACATAATCGGGACGACTTAAAAAATCACTTGTTAGATCATTGTCTTCAGCATCCTTAATTGCAAAATCGTGAATGGCGGCTTTGTCACCTTCGCGAACCACTTTATCAAGACGATCCACAAATTCATACTGCTCATTGCCTGAGTAAGTCGAAACTTGATCCATCCCAGCCTCTACTTGCGCTCCTGTTTTCTTATCCTTATAAATAAATACCATCACCACACTATCGGTAATAGCACCTGGAGGCAGCGTCATTCCTTCGGTAATATTTTTTCCAATGGCATAAGGACGAAAATCTTTTACTGGAAGATGGGTGTAACAATGCCAAGTGAACCATGTTGTTAAAATTAATCCCGTGGCTGACATAAATCCTGCGAACTTATCACCAATCAAAGGCTTAATACTTTTTCTTTTTACAAAGATGATCAAGATCAATACTAGTAAGATCACATCTTTATAAAACGATTCCCATGGCTTTAATTTTAATGCATCACCAAAACATCCACAATCTTTTACCACATCAAAATAGGCACTATAAAAAGTAAGGAAGGTGAAAAATAAAATCATCAACAACATGAGCCAACTCACCATCACCATTCGATATCCTACCAATAAGGCAACACCTAATGCTACTTCAAAAATACAAATTAACATCGCGATGGCGAGTCCAGCACCATTTAAGAATTCCATGTGGAACACGACGAAATACTCATCGAGCTTATACGAAAATCCAAGTGCGTCGTTCGCTTTTATCAATCCAGAAATAATAAATAAAACGCCGACAAGGATTCGGGAAATACTGACTAATTGTTTCATAGACTTTATTATTTTTAATTATTTTTTCTCTTCCAACTTAATCAATGCGAAAATAGCGTAGTTAATAATATCGGCATAATTCGCATCTACCCCTTCACTAATCAAAGTAGATCCGCTATTATCTTCAATTTGTTTGATGCGCAATAATTTCATCAAAATTAAATCCGTCATAGAGCTGACACGCATTTCTCTCCATGCTTCACCATAATCATGGTTTTTATCCATCATGAGGGCTTTCACTTGCGCCACATTCGATTCAAAATATTTAACGCCTTCATCATGTCCCAATTCGAGGGGCGCATCGGAATGCAAACCAATTTGAATTAAAGCCATTACCGCATAATTCACGATTCCAATAAATTCGCCTTCGATGGCATCAATCACTTTTTGACTACCTTTCTCTTCGATACTTCGAATGCGTTGAGCCTTTATATAGATTTGATCCGTTAAGGAAGATGGACGTAAGATTCGCCAAGCGGA
>CAIXTT010000316.1 GCA_903922455.1 uncultured Bacteroidota bacterium
CGTTTACAGCATATCCTTGTTAACATGATATTGTTAGCAATTGCATCCACCCTAAAAATACTTCGACTATCGGAATTCTACCTTTACACATTCTTAAAATCGTAAATTCCGCATTCTATGTCAATACTTCTTCAGATTACATCTACGCTGACCGATACTGCTGCACAAGCCGCAGCTGCTCTTACTCCTGCCGCTCCTACTGAGCAAAGTATGTCGCTTTGGGAGATGGCCAGCAAAGGTGGACCCATCCTCTACCCGATCGCTCTCCTTAGCATTTTTGCTTTTTACATCTTCTTCGAACGTCTTTTTGTGATTATGAAATTCAGCCGACTCGATCAAAACTTCATGAATCAAATTCGAGATCAAGTTCACCAAGGAAATATTCCTGCTGCCAGAAGTTTATGCAAAGCGACCGATAGTCCAATTGCAAGGATGATTGACAAAGGGCTTGCGCGTTTAGGTAAACCGATCCGCGACATTGAATCGGCTATTGAGAACCAAGGAAAGCTCGAGGTATTTTTGATGGAAAAAAATATGGGATTTTTAGGAACCATTGCTGGTATTGCACCCATGTTTGGATTTTTAGGAACTATTTTCGGAGTAATTAAAATCTTCTATCAAATTTCATTGCAAAGTAGTTTGGAGATTGATACAATCTCTGGAGGTCTCTATGTAAAAATGATTTCCAGTGCTTCGGGATTATTAGTGGGAATGATTGCATATTCATTCTACCACTACTTGATGCAACGCATCGATCGTGTTATCAATAAAATGGAGATTAGTGCTGTACAATTTGTAGACTTACTCGAAGAACCCGTTAAACCATGAACCTAAGACGCCGACAAAAAGCAGCATCCGAAGTTTATAGTCATTCGCTGAATGACATCATGTTCTTCCTGTTGCTTTTCTTCTTAATCACTTCTACCATGGCCACGCCATCGGTATTAAAATTACTCTTGCCGAATTCGAAAACAGGAATACAGAGCGTGAAACATCCTGTAGTTATTGCAGTAACTGCCGATATGCAATTTGTTGTTGATCAAAATATAATTCCACGTGAAGGTGTCGAGGCTGCTGTTGCTGCTGCAGTGGCTGGACAAGTTGATCCAACAGCATTATTGAAAGTAGACAAATCGGTGCCGTGGCAAGAAGTTGTTTTTCTTTTAGACATTGGCAACAAGAATAAAATTAAAATGGTAGCTGCAACCAATCTCACCAAAGAAGCAGTACAATAATGAAAGCGCATCAATACCGTTCACTTTTTTTAACGCTACTGATTCATGCAGGATTATTTATCATGCTCATGTTTTTGTACATCACCTCTCAAAATCCTCCTTGGGAAGAGGGATTAGCAGGTGGTGGTGGTGGTGGAAGCTTTGTTGAGTTTGGTACCTTAGAATTTAATGATGCACCACAAGTAACCCCTCAGACGCAAGAAACAACTATCAACAAAGACGATGAAATTATTACATCTGATATTGAAGAAACGGTAGCGATCAATCAACCTGATAAGAAAAAAGATCCGAAGCCCGATAAAAAGAAAGACATAAAACCAAGTACTAAGCCGGTCATCAAGGAACCTGTATTAGCAAAAGTAGAAGAACGAAAAGCAGATCCAAGAAGTTTGTATCCCGGAAAAAAAGGAAGCTCGGGCTCACCTACTGGAACACAACCTGGAAATGGAACAGGCGGAACAGGAAATGGAAACGGTGGCGGAAATGGAGATGGTACAGGAACTGGATCTGGCGGAGGAACTGGTACGGGAAGCGGCGGTGGAAACGGAGATGGTGCCGGAATTGGATTTGATTTAACAGGAAGAAATTTTAGAAGTCTGCCGAGGTTAGAAGATCGTTCACAAGAACAAGGAAGAGTCGTAATCGAAATCATCGTTGATAAAAGTGGCAATGTTTTACGCGCAGATGGACCCGCACGAGGAAGCACCATCACTAACGCTAGCCTAGTACGAAAATCAATGGAGGCTGCCAAGAAAGCAAAATTTAGTCCGAGTCCGCAAGGAGTTGAGGAGCAAAAAGGGAGCATTACCTTTAATTTTATTTTACGCTAGTCCAATTGGTGAATTGGTGGATTGGCAGGTTGGCAAATTAGCTGCGCTCTACATCCGCTGCGCTTCGTTGCTAAACGTTGCGATCGCTGCGTTTAAAACATCACTTTAATGTTCCGAGATTTTCTATAAATACGATAGATTACATACTGTTGACTATTTTTGTCTTGTGAACTATAAAGAAACCCTCGATTATCTTTTCTCAGCTTTACCGATGTTTCATCGTGTGGGAGCCGCTGCCTATAAACCCAATTTAGACAATACCCTTGCATTAGCGAACGCGTTAGGAAATCCGCAGCAGCATTTAAAATGCATTCATGTGGCAGGTACGAATGGAAAAGGAAGTACATCACACATGCTTGCATCCATTTTACAAGAGGCAGGATACAACGTGGGGCTTTATACTTCTCCACACCTAAAAGATTTCAGAGAGCGTATTAAGATCAATGGAGAAATGGTTTCCGAAGAATGGTTGACGAACTATGTGCACGAAAACAAAAAGTTATACGACGAAATCCATCCTTCCTTTTTTGAGATGAGCACGATCATGGCGTTTTCTTATTTCGAAGAAATGAAAACAGATATTAATGTGATTGAAACAGGATTGGGAGGTCGATTAGATTCAACGAATATTATTTCTCCTGAACTTTCCATCATCACCAATATCGGTTGGGATCATATGAATTTGTTGGGCAACACAATCGAGAAAATTGCTATTGAGAAAGGCGGCATCATCAAAGAAATAATTTCTGTGGTAATCAGTGAAACACAAAAGGAGACCACGTCCATCTTCACCAACATTGCAAAAGAAAAACATTCGGAAATTTATTTTGCAGATGCCAACTTCAAAATTGAAATCCAGCATTACAATTTATTAGAAGATCGAATGCAATTTTCTGTGTTAAAAAACAATATTGAATATTTAGATGCTCTTTCGTGTGATCTCACGGGACAATATCAACTAAAAAATTTATTGGGCGTATTTCAATCCATTGAATTAATCCGTGAAAAATATGCTATTTCGGATGAACATATTCGACATGGGCTTTCGGCTGTTAAAGAAAATACAGGGCTGAAAGGTAGATGGCAAATACTTTCCAGAAATCCATTGACCATTTGTGATACGGGACACAATGAACAAGGATTGATAGAAGTGCTAAGTATGCTTGAAAAAATACCTCATCAAAAACTTCATTTTGTTTTAGGGGTTGTTGATGACAAAGACCTTAGTAAAATGCTGAAAATGCTACCAAAAAAAGCTCAGTACTACTTTTGCAAGGCCGATATTCCACGTGGCTTATCCCCTGATATTTTACAAAACAA
>CAIXTT010000317.1 GCA_903922455.1 uncultured Bacteroidota bacterium
AATAAGTATTTCCACTCTAAGTTTAATAGTTGATCGATTCGTAAACGAGGGAATGTCCATCGAAACCACATAATTAAAAAGATTAAAAATATAGTTTTTCCAAAGAACCAAAGCGACGACGGAATGAAATCCATTACATGGTTAAAGCTGTCCCAACCTCCAATATGAAACGGCATCCATCCTCCAAAAAAGAGTGTAGCGCCAATGGCACATCCGATAAATATATTTATATACTCTGCTAAAAAGAACAATGCGAATTTCATTCCTGAATACTCGGTATGAAATCCAGCCGTTAATTCAGATTCTGCTTCGGCTAAGTCAAACGGTGCACGATTGGTTTCTGCTGTCACTGCAATTAAAAAAACAATAAATGCAATTAACACGGGAACATGACCTTTGATGATCCACCATCCGTCAGCCTGCGAATTAATGATATCGCTGATGCGTAAACTTCCTGTTAAAATAACAATTGCCAAAATTGAAAGTCCGGCCGAAAGTTCGTAGCTCACAATCTGTGCGGCACTACGCATAGCACCTAACAGTGAATATTTATTATTACTCGACCATCCTGCCATCAAGATTCCAATAACAGCTACCGAAGAAACAGCAGCCACATACAACACACCAATACTCAAATCCCAAATTTGAAAATTGCGCGCGAATGCAATTGGTGCTAATACCAACATCGCTGCAATCATGACCATGAAGGGTGCTAAGTTGAATAAAAATTTATCGGCACCATCGGGAGTCAATCCTTCTTTCATAACCAACTTCAATGTGTCGGCTGATGTTTGAAAAATCCCTTTGGGTCCCACGCGATTGGGTCCTAATCGAATTTGCATCAACGCCGCAACTTTTCTTTCCATATACACAAGAGCCAATCCTAAAAAAGCAAAAAGCGTAATGGCAGCAATCCCTACTAATACACTTTCAGCAGCAAAAGCCCAGGGTTCCCCTAAAGTATTTTGCAACCAGGTTTGTAGTAAAGTAGTGAGTCCTTCGAGACTAATCATCTTCTAGCTTTTTATTTTTTATCGATCGATATCTGGAATTACCAAATCCAATGTTCCCATGGTCGCCATAAGGTCTCCAATCTTTCCGCCTCTCGACATATGATCAAGCGCACTTAAGTTGGAGAATCCCGGCGAACGGAATTTTATTCTGTATGGAGTACTTCCCCCTTCACTCACAATGTAAACGCCTAATTCTCCGCGAGCAGTTTCAACACGCGTATAAAAATCTCCTTTGGGTAATTTCAATACAGCTTTTGTTTTCGCTTGAAAATCTCCCTCTGGAATATTATCAATTAATTGTTCAATGATACGCATACTTTGTACCATCTCACCAACACGAACTTTATAACGAGCCCAGGAGTCACCGTCAGTTTCGATTACTTCATCAAATTGTAGTTGTTCATAAATGGAGTATGGATAGAGTTTGCGAATATCACAACTCAATCCACTTCCTCTTCCGGTAGGACCTGTACAACCGAACGAAATGGCATCTTCTTTTGAGATATATCCAACGCCCTTGGTTCGGTTTTGGAAAATAATATTTCCAGTTACCAGATCATCGTACTCATGAATCTTCGATTTAAACAATCTTAAAAATTCTTTCACTTTGCGTTGAAAGTCGGGATGTAAATCCATCATCACACCACCCGGCACAATATAATTCATGGTTAACCTTGCACCGCAAGTGTCTTCCATCAATTCATTAATCATTTCACGCTCTCTGAAAGAGTAGAAAAAAGGAGTGAAAGCACCTAAGTCCATGGCTAATGCACCCCACCAAAGTAAATGAGATGCAAGTCGTGTCAACTCATCCATCAACACACGAATCACTTGCGCACGAGAAGGGATTTCAATTTGCAATCCTTTTTCAACACATAAAGCACAGCCGTGATTATTGATATGCGAACTCAGATAATCCATTCTGCTCGTCACATAAATAAACTGACGATACGAAAGACTCTCGCACATTTTTTCAATGCTACGATGAATATATCCTATATGAGGTTCTACTTTTTTAATGGTTTCTCCATTTAATGTAATCACCAAATGCAAAACACCATGCGTTGAAGGATGCTGTGGTCCAATGTTAATGATCATATCACCCTGATCGTTCGTTCCCAATTCTTCGAGCATCGCTTAGAGTTTTATCATGTTTATTGGATCCTCATAATCTTTGCGCAGTGGAAAACCTTCGTGATCGGGGGTAAGGAAGAGTCGGCGCAAATCAGGATGACCTACAAATTCTACTCCCAATAAATCATACGCCTCGCGCTCGTGAAATTCTGCTGTGCGCCAAATATCACAAACCGTATCTACGATTGGATTTGCTTTTTCGATTTTTACTTTTATCACTACTTCATGACGGAAAACCGTAGAGGAGAAATGATACACCACCGACAAATGCGTTTTCCAATCAACCCCCGTTAAACAAAATAAATAGTCGAAATGTAATTCGTTATTATTTCTAAGCAATAAAGCGAAATTTTTAAATTCTTCGGGTACGATATTAATCGTCAGCCATTCCGTGCCTTCTTCAAAGCTGAGTCCTTCTTGCAAAGATTCAAATTTTATTTTCAATTCATCTTTCGTCATATTGCTTTCGATTCTCGACTTATTGAGGTTTGATATCTTTTATTTGTTCTCTTGTTAAACCGCTTTTTATTTTTTCTTGTAAAGAAATTAAAGCGTGAAGTAATGCTTCTGGTCGAGGAGGACATCCTGCAACATATACATCCACTGGAATAATATGATCAGCTCCTTTTACTACAGAGTAGGTATTGTAAAAAAACGGACCGCCGCTAATTGCACATGCTCCCATCGCAATCACATATTTTGGATCTGCCATTTGGTCGTACAATCTTTTCAAGACTGGCGCCATTTTATTTACGATCGTTCCTGCAATGATAATTACGTCAGCTTGACGGGGAGTGGCTCGAGCCACTTCAAAACCAAAACGAGAAAAATCATATTTGGCTCCTGCAGTCGACATCATTTCGATGCCACAACAACTTGTTGCAAATGTTAAAGGCCACAATGAATTGGACCGAGCCCAATTAATCACATCATCTAATTTACTTAACACAACTCCTCCTCCAGGAATTTCATGTATTTGTCCAGGGAAAGTTTCTGGCTTTTGATTTACATCCATTTTAATGCTCCTTTCTTATGTGCGTATAAAAATCCTAGAAATAAAATAAAGAAAAAGATGATAATATCGAGGAAGGCCATCCATCCAATTTCTTTTACCACTGTTGCCCAAGGATACAAGAAAACCAATTCCACATCAAAAATTAAAAAGATCAATGCAAAAAGATAGTATCCGACATTCAATTGCAGCCAAGTTTGACCAACGGTGGGTACACCACATTCGTAAGCTTGACCTTTTTGCGGGTTATAGGAACCTTTCACAAAGATTTTCGAAACCAAGATGCCGCCCGCCGAAAACACAATGGCGGCGAGGGTAAGTATGAGTAATGATGTGGCTCCCATAGATTGCCTCAAATTTAATTTTATTTTGTTAGCGAAGGCTCAAATTTGATTTATTTGGTTGTTTTTTCTTTGGTCTACTTCTTCTTTTTTTGAATCGAAGAATTAATTTAATTAATTTTATTTTTAATCTCCTTGTTTTACGTGGTTTATGTATGAAATAATTCTAATATTGTGATCGAAGTGGTTGGATTTACTCGTCAAGTAACAAATGTTGCAAACTGAGTTAAGTCATTCACTTACTTTTGTACAAGAGTTGGAAAGCCTAAAAATGGATTCCACTTATATAGATATAACAATGATTTAAAATATGTTAGAAACAATTCGACAGCCTTGGCCTTGGTACATAGCCGGACCGCTCATCGGTTTAACGGTACCTATATTATTAATTATTGGGAATAAAGCTTTTGGGATTAGTTCATCCTTGCGCCATATTTGTGCGGCATGCATCCCTGCTAATCTTCCTTTTTTTAAGTATGAATGGAAGAAGGAAATATGGAATCTTTTTTTTGTAGCAGGAATTTTTTTAGGCGGATTCTTAGGCGTTCAATTATTTTCGAATCCTTTGCCAATGGATATAGCACCAAGTTTAGCAACTTATTTGGGCCAGTTTGGAATCACGGATTATATGGGCTTAGTCCCTTCCGAATTATTTAATTGGTCGGCATTGTTTACGTTGAAAGGATTTTTTATGATTGTAGTCGGCGGATTCTTGGTTGGATTTGGAACTCGATATGCGGGCGGCTGTACCTCCGGCCATGCGATCATGGGATTGTCAACCTTACAATGGCCTTCACTCGTAGCTACATGTTGTTTTATGGCAGGTGGGTTTTTGATGACGCATTTATTACTTCCTTATATTTTGAAATTTTAAAAAACGAAAGACGATGATAAAAGATATAAATCAAGACGCAAGAGCACTCGATACGATTTGCGTAAATGAAAGTCAACTCGAACATAAGTGGTGGCATAATTTAAAATATTTGGTCGTAGGTGTACTCTTCGGAATTGTTTTCGTGAAAGCAGAAATTATTTCTTGGTTTAGGATTCAAGAGATGTTTCGACTGGAAAGTTTTCATATGTATGGAGTGATTGGAAGTGCGGTGATGGTTGGATTGATCTCTGTTTTCTTGATTAAAAAGTTTGATGTGAAAACGATTTACGGAGAGAAAATTGTATTTCATCCGAAGGAGTTCAACAAAGGAAATATTTATGGCGGACTCATCTTCGGATTGGGATGGGCCATCACAGGAGCTTGTCCAGGTCCGTTGTTTGCGCAGATTGGATCAGGCGCAACCGTTATCATCGTTACGCTATTAAGTGCTATTGCGGGTACTTGGACTTACGGTTATTTCAGAGATAAATTACCACATTAAATCGTTTAAGAATTGTGCCATGGAAGATCAAGAAAAGAATTCGTCTCGTAGAAGTTTTTTGAAGAAGTCGGCCGCCTTGGGTATAGGCGCCGCCGTTATACCTTTGCTTCAGTTGAAGGCAGATGGGCTCGAGGCTCCGAAAGAGGAATTGACGAGCTCTAATACAAGCTTTTCCACAAGCAAAAAGATTACTTTGCTTTACACTTCTGATATTCATGCGCAGTTGCATACGCACGATGAGTTTTTTTGGGAAGATGGAAAAGGCATCTACAAAAAGCGTGGTGGACTCGCGGTATTGAAAACGATGATTAATTTTTATCGTTCTAAAGATCCAAAGAATACCATACTCATTGACGGTGGAGATTATTATCACGGTCATGCTGTTGCTTCATTGACGGAAGGTGAAGCCATGATCCCCGTATTTAATAATATCAATTTTGATTTGATGCTTCCCGGAAATTGGGAAGTAGTGTATAAGAAGAAAAAAATGTTGTATGACATGGGTCATTCAACAGCAGCGAAGATTTGTGCAAACATGTGGCATGATGATGAAGATGAAAATAAAGGGGAATTGATTTACCATCCATATTGGGTGAAGGTGATTGATGGAATTAAAATTGGATTTATTGGATATACCGATCATCTCATTCCCAAGCGGCAATCTCCTGCGTATAGCAAGGGGATTCGTTTTGAACATGCAGAAAAAAATGTGGCAAAGTATGTGAAGTTTTTGAGAGAGACGGAAGGATGTGCTGTTGTTTGTTTGGTGACGCATATGGGGTTGGCGCAACAAGTAGGTCTTGCGAATAATCAAGTAGCGGAAGGTGTTGATTTTATTTTGGGTGCCGATACACACGAGCGCGTGCGTGAAGCTATTCAATGTAAATATTCAAAGGTTGTAGAGTGCGGTGCCTTTGGATCATTCTTAGGAAAATTAGAATTAAATTTTGAAGAAGGAAAATTAAGTTCATTCGATTATCAATTGTTGGATGTAGATCCTGCAGTATATAAAGCGGATGCAGAATTGCAGGGAATCATCAACAAAGTTTCTGAACCTTTTCATCAGGATTTATCGCGCGTGTTGGGTTATACATCAACACCCTTAGTGCGCTATTTTGTGATGGAAACACCCATGGATAATTTACTCACTGATGCTATTATGTGGAAGTTTAAACCAGACATTGCCTTGAGTAATGGTTTTCGCTTTTGTCAACCATTGAATGTCGATAAGGAAACGGGAAAGGCCGCCATCACCAAAGAATTTTTGTGGAATATGTTGCCTGTTGATAGTGAAGCTAAAACTGGAATCGTCACTGGAAAACAAGTGTGGGATTGGCTGGAGAAAGAATTGCAAAATGCTTTTGCTAAGGATCCTTCGAAACGTTTTGGCGGATGGTTTGTTCGATTCAACGGGATGGAAGTTAATTTTACCATCGGAAATGAAATGGGTAAACGATTGAATTGGGTGAAGGTCAAAGGGGAGCCTATTAATTTAGAGAAAGAATATTCTATTGTAGCATGCGAACGTGAAGGTGATCCTGATGATGTGCTTTGTAGGGTGGAGAAAGTGAAGTCGCCAAAGCTATTGGGCGTTGTTATGCATAAGGTAATTGAAGAATATTTAGCTGCGCATCCACTTGTTTCTCCGAAGTTAGAAGGACGAGCCACGGCTACCGATTTCCCACCTACACTTCTCACGCAATTACAAGGAACTACATACGAGTTTAGATAGATTTTATGAATTCATTTAATTCAAATCAGGAGGCAAATCGAAAAGCATTGGTAATCGTTGCCCGTGGAATGGTGCAAATAGTCCTGGTGCTCTTTATATCTTTCACATCCATTTTTGCATTGCAGCAAATTGATTTCTCTTCACTTTTTTCTGATGGGAGTACAAGTAAATCGATAAGCCCATCTACACAAGAAAAAAAACCAACGATTGATGTGAAAAAAATTTCGTGGATGGCTCCTGATATTGAAGATGTGAATGACATACAAATCCTTTACGGAAGAGAATTAGTGATGCATACATCCTATTTTTTTGGACCGAATGGTAAGCTTGCGAAGGTCACCAACGGAATGAATTGCCAAAATTGTCACTTGGAAGCGGGTACAAAAGTGTATGGCAATAATTATGCTATGGTCGCTTCTACGTATCCTAAATTTCGACCTCGTTCTGGACAGATTGAGTCGGTTGAGAAGCGAGTTCGCGATTGTTTTGAAAGAAGTTTGAATGGCAAACCACCTTCCGATTCCAGCAAAGAAATGCAAGCCATTGTTGCTTTTATTAAATGGGTAGGAAGTGAAGTGATCGAAAAAAATAAACCGGATGGTACGGGTATTTATGATCTCCCCGTGTTGAAACGAGCCGCAGATCCGGAGAAAGGAAAGTTAGTGTTCACAACAAAATGTGTTTCCTGTCATGGAGCTAACGGTGAAGGAGTACCGAATAGCGATTTTACAGAGTATACGTATCCTCCTTTATTCGGAAAACATAGCTACAACACTGGTGCTGGATTGTTTCGTATGTCCAGACTAGCAGGGTATGTAAAAATGAATATGCCACAACCCGCATCGTATTTGGCGCCTCAATTAACCGATGAGGAAGCTTGGGATGTAGCAGCATTTATTAATACACAATCTCGCCCAGTTATGAATATTAAAAAGGATTGGCCCGATATATCTAAAAAACCATTCGATCATCCTTTTGGCCCTTATGCCGATGCTTTTTCAGAAGAACAGCATAAGTACGGACCTTTCGGCCCTATAAAATTGGCCAATAAACGGTAACATTATTAAAAAGGCATCTGAATGCCTATAAGTGCATAAAAAATATTCGTTCTGATAGGAGGTTGATTTAATATTATTTACTTTTACTGTGTACTGCGTAGGTCAAGGCCGAAGTAGTAAAACATCAAAGTCATTAGGGCATTTAATATTTTATCTCCCCTTTGTTATGAACCAAGCAGTATGAAAGAATAAGATCTATATGAATGTTGCAGGCATAGAAAATTTTGTTGTGAGAGCCTTGGGGACACAATTGTCGCCTAAACTGCATTATCATAATTTAACGCATACCATCGATGTGGTAACAGAAGCTTTAAAAATAGCAGAGCAGGAAGGTGTCACTGAATCGTATGATTTAGTCTTATTAAAAACGGCTGGATTTTTACACGACATTGGTTTTCTCAATACGTTTGTAGATCATGAGGAAGAAGGATGTTTAATCGCAAGAGCTATTTTACCCGATTATAATTATGATGAGGAGGCTATCGAAATTATCTGTATCATGATCATGAAAACGAAATTGCCTCAAAAGCCCGATACACTTCTTGAAAAGATTTTGTGTGATGCAGATTTAGATCATCTCGGAAGAGAAGATTGTAAGGAGGTAAGTCTTCGGCTTTTTGAAGAGTGGAAATTGCTCGGTAGAATTGATGAAAATATGGATTGGAATTTAATTCAATATACATTTGTGGATGCACATCATTATTGGACAAACACTTCTCAACGAAATCGTAACCATTTAAAAACACAATACCTCCAAGAGCTGAAGGGGTTGGTGATGTTCAAGTAATTTTTTTGATTAATTCTATTTTAGTTTTTCAATGCAGTACTTGCTACCAACTTATCGTTTTGCATTCGGATTCTCTTGCACAAAATCCGAAGTATACTTCTTAAAACTTCGGTGCGCTCTTCCATCAACTCATAAGCTTCTTCTTCCTCCAGTTTTAATAGTAATGTATCGGTAGTAGCAGTAGCCGATGCTGAACGTGGCTCTGGGTCTAACAACGCTAACTCTCCAAAGAATTCTCTTTTTCCTAAAGTGGCAAAGGTTCTATTGCCATCGTGAATTTTTACCTCGCCATTGTAGATAATATACATGCTGCTTCCCGAATCGCCTTTGTCGAAAATAACTTCCCCTTCATTCACTCTTACTTCGCGAACGATCGGAATAATTTCTGCGATGATGTTTTCAGGCGTATCTCCAAATAATGCAGTGCCTTTTAGCACCAGCACTTTTTCAAAATCAGAGATGGTGTTTTCGTGTTTGTTTTTCATGATCTCGTCAATATTAGTTTTAAAAGTACCAGCTAACTTGCTGAAATGGTTAGGATGGTTTTCTTTGAAGTTTATTAAATAATGCGCTGCAGATTCGCGTAACAACGAATTTTCAGTTTGCATGATGTTTACTGCATGAATATAATTGCTGTCGTGAAATGCTGCCGAACGTAAAGCTAAACAAACAGTCCAAGCACTATAAATATCGGTTCCATCCCTGAGTATGCTGTCTGGAATTTCATGCTTTCTTACACTTTGAGAATCTTGCAGCTTATCAATTTTTTGAGCCGGTGAAATGTTGTCGAGGAGTACAACTAATAGCTGGGCTGTTTTTCTTGGAATCACTTGCTCCATAATTTCCATCGCATTGGCTCTTCTTTCTTTTGAATTGTTGCGGAAGGCGGCAGAAGCTTCACGCATTATTTTGCGATTGTATAGAAGTCCTGAAATGGTAATGATACGTCGCTTGCAATTTTCATAGTCGAAGTTGAAGGCTTCGTGCAAACGAGTGTTCAGTGATGCATCTACAATCCCTTCGAGCAAAGCAACCGCAAAACCAATTTCTTCTTTCAACATGCGCTCCATGCGTTCTTTTTCCTTAGGCTCTAAAATATACTTTGAGATACTAAGTACTTCAACGATTCTTTCCTTAAGATGAGGAGGAGCATGATGCAATATGGAAAATAGAAATTCGCCTCCTTTGTGTCCTGTACTAATTTCCGCAATGCGAATGATATCAGAAAGGACCCCTTGTTTATGAATTACACGCTGAAAAGGTATTTTTTTGAGATGATCGAAAATGTCATCTCCATATTTGCTCAAGCTGTCAATGATGTAGTTTGAACCAGGTGTGATGAGTAAGAGCGCAATTAATTGGGAAACGAATGCTTGTGATTTACTTTTTCCTGCAGCCTCAATGGCAGCTATTTGTACACTCTCGTTTTTTGATGCCATCAAACGAAAAATTTCCGATTCAAATTCTTGTAAATATTCTTGAGAAAGTATTGCTAATGCGGTAAATTGTTTTTTTTGATCTTCACTCTTCAATAATGTCGTGATGGCTTCCACCGCATTTTGTTGCTGTTGCATGGAATCTGATTTCAAAATTCCTTTTAAGATGGATTCTTGAATCAGCGTTGGATAAGTATCAAATATTTCTTGACTAATGCTATTTTGAATTTCTATATCTCCAGATTGTGCACAGAAATAGGCAGCTTCTGCCTTGGTTTCAAGATGCGTTTCGGTGAGATAGATGTGTTTTACTTCATGGAGGTATTCGTTCCATCCTCTTTGGTTTAAAATTTTCAAAGCCACCCGTTTCACACTATTACTTTCTGAAGTTAAAACGAATTTCATCTCTTCACGAAGTACATCCGGAAATTTTTCATCCAAGGCCGTAATGCCATAAATAATATCTTCTTTCTGATGATTGTAAATACTGTCTTTTAATAGTTTTAAAAAGGAAGCCGATTCCATCGCAATCTCTGAACCCGAAATAAATCGATTCCGAATGGCAGTCGCCAAGGTTGAAATATAAAGTTTATGACTTCGAGTGATATTGTAAATCCATAAAACAGCCAAAATTAAAATCCCATAATTCAATAAATAAAAATCAAAATTACCTCCGATATTAAGGATGCACCAAAGAATTAATCCAATGACACCAAGTGCCAATGGCTGAATAAATCCTTTGATGATGGTATGTCCTTTTAATCGAAGTTGTGTAGGCAAGGGTTGAAACATCGCCAAAAACACAGGATCGTTCACCGAATATTTTGCAACACTAATGGCCATGAACATCACACCGATGTACATCAAGTTGTTGTAAACATCGTTTTGTCCAATCCTCCAAAAAAAGTAACCTAACGAAAACAGGAAAAGTAAAACAGGCATAATCAACAGCGAAAACTTAATTCCAGTTTTTTCAGCCAATCTCCCCGACAATAAAAGTTTAATTAAAATGATAAAAGCATATCCTACAGCTAAGAAGGTGGAGATGTATTTTGCTAATGATTCTTCTGTTTTAATAGTGCTTTGAACATTGTGTAAGAAAGTAAAATCAATCAACGCAAATGAAGCAATCGTTAAAAATGAAAGTCCTGACAAAACGAGAATATAATGATTGCCAAAAATTCCCGTCAATAACTTTTTATCTGAAAACTGTTCGTGAGGCGCTTGTCGTACTTGTAAATTTATGTCCGGCTGCATTAAAATCTTGCGTAGAAATAGTGATGCCAATAAGATGGATCCTGCTGCGAACCAAAGTAAGTTGGGGATGCCCACAACGGGAACTAATACAGATACCGATAAGTACCCCAATAACTTTGCGGGAATATCACCCGAGCTAATCAATCCAAACAATCGCTTTCCTTGTCGAACATCAAACACAATCGACGACATACACCAAAATTCTAAATTCGATAAAAGGTAGAACACACGCTCACCAATTATGATGATAAATGGAATGTAAGTGATCGATTCAAAATAAAAAGTACTGCGTAATAAAAATGGAATGAGCACCATAATGCTCATCACCATTAACAATAATTTACGGATCGAGAGTTTGTGTTCGAAAAAGGAATAGGATCTTCCTACGATCATCATGGCAATTGATGATAAAATAAATGCTAATGGTAATTTCTCGGAACCATATTGTTCCAAAAACAAAGTAATGGCTACGGTAAACAATAATGCTTGACCTATACCCGAAAAGAAATGATGAAGTACCAAGTTTTGAACCGTGGTTTTCTCATCATTTCGGATGTTGAATAGTCTTAACCAAAAGGAAAGCTTGCTATTCATAAGGGTTTTGTGGGTTCCGAAGGATTTATTCAGCTAAAATAGCAAATAGTATTGCTAGTTGGGTTGGGGAGTGGTTCAATTTAACAGTAAATTGTCCAGTAGAGTATTAAAAGTATTAAAAAAGTCTATTTCGATTTTGGAGACCATTACCTTTTCAAGGATTTCTCATATGAAATTTTTCTGAGAAAATCATATACTAGAAGTAGTGAAAATCATATACTAAAAGTAGTAAAAATGTCACCTAAATGCAATGAAAATGCATTTTGGAGTTGTTTTGGAAGGAAAGTGCTGTACATTTGATTTCTGATTTACATTCTTTACTTTCATTAATATTATTACCAAATATGAAATCAACTCACTCACTCACTCCTCAATCAAACACTTTGTATTGCGGCAGAACAACCTGGGTCGTGAGTCTTCGAAAAAGGTTTTCAGGAAGAAGATTGTAAAAGAATAAATATAGAATATAAAAGGATGTTTAAAAGTATATTTTATGGAGGAGAATCGTTCAATAAAGTTAACCTTCCAAACTTCGCTAAGCTTCGTTTGGTGCAACGCCAAGGCTCCTCGCTTCGCCGTCCTCGTGTCGCTGAAGCTTCAGCGGAGGCACAAGCTATGCAGAGGCAAGTCGTTCAACAAAATCAATCTTTGCTAAAGCTCCGGTTAACGAAGTTAACCTTCGCCAAGGCTACGTTCAACAAAGTTAACCTTCGCCAAGGCTACGTTCAACAAAGTTAACCTTCGCCAAGGCTACGTTCAACAAAGTTAACCTTCGCCAAGGCTACGTTAAGGGCAAGCTTAAGAAAAAATTGCCCAATGGTTAAACAATTAAAAACAAACAAAAAATGAAAAAGAAAAATTTACTAATAACAGCAATTGCAATCTTTGGACTTACGACAATTACAATTGCTCAAGTGCCCTCTTATGTACCGACCAATGGTCTAGTTGGCTGGTGGCCATTTAATGGGAATGCCAATGATGAAAGTGGTAATGGGAATAATGGCACGGTGAATGGTGCAACTTTGACAAGTGACAGGTTTGGGAATGCAAGTAGTGCGTATAGTTTTGATGGAGTTGATGATTATATTGAAATACAATTGAATCAATCATTAAGTTACACTTACAGTGCTTGGGTCAACTTTAATAATTTCACTCAAGCAAACCAGACCGTTCTCCAACATAAAGATAATTGTGGCAGAGGGGGGGGGGCACTTTTTTGTATTCAAAACAATCAGCTGAGGGTGTTGATTCATAATTGTGGCCAATGCAGTCCAAGTACTTGTCCAACTGAAGTTGATGCCACAAATCTATATCAAGTCAATCCAAATCAGTGGTATAATATGGTTATTACAGCATCACAAGCAACTAATGACTTCGTTGTTTATGTAAATGGCTCACAAGTATACTCTTTTAATTCTCCCGTTTCTATCCAACAATATGGTATACAACCACTTAGTCTGGGTAAATGGCATGATTCACCTGATCTCTATTACACTAATGCTTATAAAGATGATGTAGGGTTTTGGAATCGTGCACTCACTCAACAAGAAATAACTGATTTATACAATGGTTGTCAATTATCAGTAAATACTCAGCCAACAAATCAAACAATAACCAACAACAACAACGCACAATTTGTTGTTGGTTCATCTGACCCAAGTGCCACTTACCAATGGCAAACCGACCTCGGTGTTGGTTTCCAGAATTTGAATAGTGTAGGTCAATATAGTGGCACTACAAATGATACGCTAACTGTTTCAAATGTAACGATGAGTAATAACAATCAACCTTTTCGCTGTATTGTATCTTCTGGTTCTTGCTCTGACACATCAAATGTTGCAGTCTTGACTGTAAACAACAATGTTGGTATAAATGAAACATCACAAGACAAGTTATTTTCTGTATTTCCAAACCCAGCACAAAGTGTAATTAATGTAAAGGCAGACAGCAAACTTATCGGGGAGGTTTATACCATTTATGATAACACAGGAAGAGTTGTTTTGTCAGGAAAACTTAATTCACAAAACACAACAATTGAGTTGGGCAATTTATCAGGTGGTATTTATATGTTCAAGGTTGGAGAAAATATGAAGCAGACATTTAAAGTGATTAAGGAATAAGCCAGCCCTTAACAGCGTGCAAGCGCCATAACCCTGCCGCAGGCGCAACACAGGGTTACGAGCGCCTGTGCGTGGCACGTCAGGCTGTGAAAAAACAGCCTTCCTTGTTTCTATTACTAATTTACGTTCGTTAAAAAACCCCAGCATGTCATTTTCTTCGATTTAAGGAAGTGATTTTTTATGCTGCTAATGG
>CAIXTT010000318.1 GCA_903922455.1 uncultured Bacteroidota bacterium
TCTCTACAATTAACTGTAACAGCTACAGAAGATGAATTGTCAGTACATCCATTTGAGTTAGTCACGAAAACTTTATATGATCCTTGTGATTTGACTGAATACTTATTCGCCGTAGCGCCAGCTATGGTAGTTGAACCCTTGAGCCATTGATATGTCCAACCGGAACCATTTGCCTGCAAAACCACGCTATCCCCATTACAGAATGTCGTTGAACTTTGAGGAGTAATAGTTGCCACTGGTAAGGAATTGGCAATAATGGAAGTACTGGCAGACGTTTTAGAACAACCGTTCGCATCCGTAACTTTTACTTTATAGGCGGTACTTGTGGCGTTTGGTTGATAAGTAATCCCCGTAGCTCCCGATAAATTAGCGCTGCCTTTTAACCATTGGTAAGTGAGTCCGGCTCCGCTATTTGCTGTTAATGTGCAAACATTTGAATTTTTACAAAAAGTGGTTGGCCCGGTAACTGTTACTGTTGCAGTAGGCAATGCATTTACAGTTATACCTATCGTTGTAGAAGTTTTACTACAACCGCTGCTATTAGTCACTTTTACTTTGTAAGAGTTGGTACTTGTAGGTACATAATTGGAGCTATTAGAATTTGCAATTGCCGTTGCACCTTTATACCATACATATATATCTCCAGGATTTGAAGTAGTAGAAAGTGTGCAGGCATTTGCACCTGTGCAGAAAGTTAAAGGCCCTGTAGAATTGATATCGGCAAGTGGTTTAGATAAAATTTGTGCAACTATAGAATTTGAAGTTGCTGGATTATTTAATGCTCCGACAATACTTGAAGTCATCACGCAGGTAATAACATTGTTGGCAACAAGTCCAGAAGTAGTATACGTAGGGCTGTTTGTACCTGCATTTACATTATTCTTCTTCCATTGATAAGATGGTGTTGCGCCTCCATTAACTGGAGTCGCAGTAAACGTAACACTTGTGCCGTCACAGACAGGGAAAGTAGCATTGCTCGCAATGGAAACTTGTGCAGTAGGATTTGACGGAGCTGGATAAATTAATGCAGGGAAAAGAATTTCGCTTCCTGTTGCATTTTCAGCAACAAAATTCTGAGAAACTCCTGGAGTTGGAGTTCCGATTTGAATATTTAATTTAAAAGAAAAAGCACCATTCGTTGTAAACTGTGCAATTAGTATTTTATTTACAGATGGAATTGGGCCTGTTGAACCACCCAAAACAGCCCATGAAGCATTTGTTGTAGAAATTAAATTTCCAACATTACTAGTTGCGTCGATCACATCTAACTGAGCTGGAGTAAAACCGAGCACGGTTACAGAAGGAGTTACCGCTGTATAAATTCCATCTTGTGTAGTTAAAGGAATACCTGCAATAGGGTCATTATTCGCTAATAATCCATTAATATTAACAACATTTGTTCCGCCTGCAACGCCGTCTTCTGTTTTCAAAATTCCAAAATTCCCACCACAAGAAGCTCCACCACTTAACCAAGAATCTAACATTACAGTATTATTTCTTGCGTTTATTTTACTAAAAATAGGCGTTGTAGCACCATAATCTTCATTGTTGAAAAAAGAAGTAGTAGTTTGGAATCGAAGTTCATGATTAGGAACACCGTAGGCGGCTTGAAATGTATAACCAGGTAACAAATCAATAAAAATACGGTAGGTGGTAGATCCTGATGGTAATACACCAGAACTTCCAGCTGCATCCGCAGCATTGGATACATAATATTTTTCTACAATAATACCTTCCAAACCATTTTGGCTACTTCCCAATTGGTACATTAGAATGAATGACAAGAATAAGAGGGTAAATTTTTTCATGATTTCAGCTGCGATGAGATGTTTATAATTTTATAGGTTGCAAAGGTAGAAACCCGAAATCCGAATTGAATATTTTTCAAATTATTATTCCATTATCAAATTGTAAACCCACTTCTTTAAACAAACTCATTCTTAAATTAATGTTAACAATCGAATTCAATATGAAGAATTCTCAAAAAATTTATTGCAATTTAATAATAGCATAAGCTAAAATTCACTTTGACTTCTCTTCTTTGTAAAAATTATTAAATCAAAAAAACAGTATATCATATCGTTGATAAAATCTTTCAAATTGCTGTAAAGATTAAATGTTTTAACTGATTCGCAACTCATCGTTCCTCCTAAAAGTACCTACATCAGTGATCATTTACTAAGTGAATAAAGCAAAACATACTCTTAACTTGTTGCTCCACAGTATTTTGACTCGCCTATTAACCCGTAAATCATCATATTTCGAAGATTGAAATAGCGCACAAACATTTTTTTATACTTTTCATTAGTTCCGAGGAGGTCGGCAAAACCGGCCTCTTTTTTATTTTTATAGTGGTTGAAATCTCGTAATAGAATCAGGAATTACACTCACTTATAGAAGGAAAAATAGTCATCTTTGCCTTTCAAGATATGAGTAAAAAGGGCAACCAAAAAGAATCATCCTTCCTAATAAAAAAAGGTGGCATTGCACTTTCAGTGAAAGCTGGAGGGATGATAACTCAATATCTTTTTGTTTTTGCTGTGGCCCGGATGTTAGGGCCAGCCGCATTGGGTAGTTTTACTTTATCGTTTACGGTACTACAATTGTTGGCTATCCTTGGATTACTAGGCTTAGACAATCTACTCACCAGAAAAGTCGCAGCAGCTAAAGCTGCTAATCGACCTGAAGATATTAAATCGGCGTTTATCACATCCATTAAAATTACTGCCATAAGCTCCGTGCTTCTTTCATTACTACTATTTGTCACCGCTGATTACTTAGCGAATACAGTATTTCACAAACCGCAATTATCAACACATCTAAAAGTAATGTGTTTTGCATTAGCACCCTTTGTGTTCATTAATATTCATGCTGCTGCATTTCGTGGCATGAAAAATATGATTGGTTTCACCCTTTATAAAGCGATCATTCCATTATTCAACGTAGCCTTTATTTTTATTGGATATTATTCTGCGCTAAACATTAGCCCTACACTTGGATATATGATTTCATGCTTTCTTGTCATGTTATTATATGGTATTGCATGGAATAATTACAGCCGATTAAAAGAAGTGGTAGCTGTTGAAACAACAACTATGAAGGAGATGGCATTAGAATCTCTTCCCATGATGATCACTGGCTCCATCTTTTTTATTTTAAACTGGATCGACAATTTAGTAATTGGTATTTTTAGGACAGAACTTGAAGTCGGATTATATGATACCGCATTTAAAATTGCTTCTGCATCCGCAATAATATTAATGGCCATCAATGCCATACAAGGTCCTACGTTTGCAGAGTATCACAGCCAAAATGATGCTTCGAAACTAAAAAAATCGATATACTCATCCACTAAAATGCTTTTCTATGCTACCTTACCTTTTACCCTATTCATCCTGCTTTTTCCCGAATGGATACTCTCGTTCTTCGGGAAAGAATTTGAAATAGCTTCCACTGCCCTGATGATACTTGCTGTTGGAAATTTTATTAATTCGATCACCGGTTCGGTAGGAATACTACTTCAAATGACCGGACATCAAAAACCGTACAATATAATTATTCTTTACGCAGCAGCTACAAGTATAGTCCTCAATATTATCTTAGTGCCTCGCATTGGAATTACCGGAGCAGCCATTGCATCGGCAACAGCCAAGATAGTTCAGAACTTAGCCAGCTCAATATACGTCTATAAAAAGTTTGGTTTTCTCTCCATTTATCTACCCGGAATTCGTCAACCAAAAGCAGCTAGTACTCATTCAAAATGAAACCAAATTTCCTCGTCGCCGGAGTCGCAAAATGTGGAACGACATCACTCTTCTTCTATCTGGAACAGCATCCTGAAATCTGTATCCCAAAAAAAGAGACGTTCTATTTTATTGCCGATCGGTATCAACATGTTTCAGATGATGTTCGTGGCAGAAGAGATGCTTCACGAATTATATCCACCCAAGATCAATTTGATGCTTTATATGAGAAATGTACTCAGAAATGCATTGGAGAAATTTCTACTTGCTATGCATACTATTATCAGGACGCCATTCCCCGTATTAAACGAACATTAGGCGATTTACCGATTATAATTATCATTCGACATCCTGTGGAGAGATTATTGAGTGGCTACAAGCACTTTCTCCGAATGAACAGAGAAGATCTATCATTTGACGAAGCATTAGCCGCAGAAGATCAACGCAAAAAAGATCGATGGGATTTCATGTGGCAATACAAAGGATTAGGTTTCTATGCAGATGCCATAGAAGCCTATCAAAATAATTTTAGTAGGGTAAAAGTAATTCTACAGGAAGATTTGATAAATAATCCCGACAACTGCTTAAAAGATATATATCAATTCATCGGTGTTGATACGAATTTTAAAACGGATACTTCCATTAAATATAATATATCCGATCCGCAATCTGATAACATATGGTTCAAATATTTTTTTTCAAACAAAAAAATAAAAGCCATTTTAAAGCCATTGGTTTTAAAAGTTATTTCACAGAAAAGGAAAAGTAAAATCATGCACAGCTTCAGAAAACCAAATCAGGAAGCTGCATTCAAGCTGGATAAAGTCCGGGGAAATAAATTGCTTGACATGTATACAGCAGACATAAAACGAGTTGAAAAACTAATTCAAAGAGATCTGAGTCACTGGCTTGTTCAAAAATAAAATGAACTCAAAGAATCCAAATCTATTCATTGTAGGAGCTGCAAAGGCCGGTACCACTTCATTGTACCAATACCTTTCACAACATCCTGCTGTTTATATGTGTCCTATAAAAGAGCCCAACTTCTTTGCGAAGGATATTCAGCTTGAGAAAGTAAGGCCTGAAATAAAAAAGCGCTTTCGATTACTCGAAATAGATTCCTTCATTAAGAGTGACATGAAAAATTCCATTCACAGCGCTCTTATACAGGACGAAAAACAATATAATTCACTTTTTCGATTTGTAAAAGACGAAAAAATAATCGTAGAAGCCAGCACTTCTTACTTATACTCCACGGTAGCAGCGGAAAAAATTTACGAGTACAATAAGGATGCTAAAATTATTATTATTCTTCGAAACCCCATCAAAAGAATCTATTCCCATTATTTGATGGATAAAAGGATGGCTATTACCAAACTTGACTTTGAGGATGCGATCACCATAGACCGAAATAATCCATCGAAGAGTTGGGGCAGTAAATCACTATACTATGAATTAGGTGAGTATTATCATCAAGTTAAACGATACTACGATGTATTCCCTTCAAAAAATATCTATCTTTTACTGAGTGAGGATTTGAAGAATGATGCGGGAGCGATAGTGAAAGACATTTTTCGATTTTTAGAGATAGAATCTACTTTCGAACCCGACCTAAATCAAGAATTTAATGTGGGTGTTTTACCACGCAATTTGCTAATTGGCAAAATGATTGCCAACAATTACCTGCGTATTAAAATTCGTCGGTCAATTTCCAACAGATCCTTCAAACATTTTATTAAAAAAATTCTGTTCAAAAAACCAATGGAACAATCGTTGTCTGAAGAAACACAACGTCAATTGAACTCCTACTACGAAGAAGATATCCGTAAATTAGCTGAACTAATCCACAAAGATCTAAGTCATTGGCAGAATAAACAGGTTCATACTCCAAACTTTCTTGTAGTGGGTGCTGCCAAATGCGGGACCACCTCTTTGTACAACTACCTGAAACAACATCCGGAGGTTTACATGAGTCCAATCAAAGAACCCAACCATTTTTCATCAGACATTCAACCTGCCCATTTTAGTGCTGAGTATAAAGTATACGAAAAGAACAAGAACCTTGACATTGAAAAATATGTGAATGGCCCGATGAATACGGAACAATGGGGTGCTTACGTGCTCAACCGTGAGCATTACTTAAAGCTCTTTAAATTCGTTAAGAAAGAGAAATGCATTGGAGAAATCAGTAATTCCTATTTATACTCGCAAAGGGCCGCTGAAAACATCTACCGTGAATTTCCGGGCATGAAAATCATCATGATTTTAAGACAACCTGCTGAGCGTGCCTACTCCCACTACCTGGCCAATTTGCGTGACGGGAGAACCATCCTGCCATTCAGAGAGGAGGTACAGCACGATGATGCCAAAAAGGAACATGGATGGAGCATTTCACACCTATACTATGACTTAGGACTTTACAGCAAACAAGTGTCCCGGTTCTTACACCTATTTCCTGCTGAGCAAATTAAAATTTTCATTTTCGATGACTTAAAAAAAGACAATAGGCTGCTGGTAAAGGATCTCTATGAATTTTTAAATTTAAGGACTGATATTTCTGTGCAATACGATGAAAAATTTAACGAAGCCCGTTTGCCAAAACATCCGGCTTTATTAAAGTTCATTACACGATTGGGTATTAAACGAAAAATATTTCGTGCTTTGCCCAAAGCATGGCAAAAGAAAACCAAAGCCGCCTTTTTTAAAGAAGGCAAAGTACCAAAGATGAGTGAGGAAGATAGAAAATGGATGAATGATCGATATCATGATGACATTGTCTCATTTGAAAAATTAATTAAACGGGACTTAAAACACTGGCTGCAATAGTATCGTATGAAGAACTTTAAAGTCGACTTTTTTATTGTAGGTGCTCCCAAAGCCGGCACAACGGCCTTGCATGCACATCTCGCAAAGCATCCACAGGTTTGCATGAGCAGTGATAAGGAACCCAATTATTTTAGCTTTGAGGAAATCGAAAAACAACAGCTCTATTACCACAAAGAAAATGTAAAAAGCGAATCAGATTACAACGCACTTTTCGAGTGCGAAGAAAGCGCCAAACTAAGAGGGGAGGCAAGTGTATCCTATTTGCTTTACAAAGAAGTACCACAAAGAATAAAAAGTTATAATCCGGATGCAAAGATCATTATATCACTTCGCCACCCTGTACAAAGGGCCTATTCCCATTTTCAAATGGATTACAGCTTAGGCCTGGTAAATGTATCTTTCGAGGAGATATATCGCAATGGACCCAATCATTCAGCTACAGGAAACTACTTTCAACAGTACTTCCTCCTTAGCGATTATGCCGATCAAGTGGAGCGGTATCAAAACGAATTTCCGCATCAACAAATATGCATCCTACTTCATGAAGATCTTATTCGTGATCCGGAGAAGACCATGAAAAAAGTATTTCATTTTCTTGGCATTGGAAAAGAAATCGGACCTATTGAATTGGAAAAACAGAACGTAAGCGGAGCAGGAAAAAATGTGCTTATCCGAATACTTTATCAAAACAATTATTTCCGAAAAGTAAGCTCTTACTTATTCAGTGAAAATATCAGAAATAAAATAAAATCAAAACTATTTTCAAAAGAAAACATCCCCTCGCTAAAGGATCATCTTGCGTTGGAATTGCAACACTATTATCATGCTGGTCTCGTAAAATTAAAAGAACAAACAGGCTTGAGTATAGACCATTGGCTAAAATCGTCGGCGACGAAATAAAAAGATAAGAGACAACCATGGAAGCACTTCGATTTATACGGTTTTCTAAAAACAGATTACTCATCCCATTCATTTGGATCATGTATTTTGTTCTTTGTTTTCGCGTGTTGGCCAAATTTCCATCAAATATCTTTGAAATACTCTTTCTGCTTGTTGTAGGAATTGTATGCATGGTATCCTTTCGTGATATGATTGAAGGATGGTCAAAAGGAAAAGCAAACAGTTTCCAATTTATTTTACTACCACTCTTTTTACTGCCGTTCATCACCGCCCTGCAAGCAAACAAGGAGTTTAATCAACCGTATTGGCTGGGCCTGTTCGCTCAGCGTCAACATTTCATCATTTTCGCAGGCTATTTTCTAGTCATCGCACTAAAAAGAAAGTGGATACAACTGGATCAATTAAAAAAATACTTGATTCAATCCCTTTTCATTATCATGTTCGTCATGCTTTTCTTCAGTATTTTTATTGATCCGATATTATTTAGCGATTCCGAGTTCGTGGAATTCACTTTAAATAAAGGCTGGCATTATGAATTTCCCAGTGGAATCATTGCAAATGTGATCATCTATTCAATGATAGTATTGTTATCTAACAATAACTACAAGTATGTAATTCCGTTAGCTTTTGGGTTATTCTTCTTTTTGATTTACTTGCAAGATCGCTCTCAGTTAACAATGATCTTCATTACTTTGTTGATCTTCTATTTGAGAAATGTATCGCTTACCAGAAAGCTATACTACCTTGTATTGGGAATTCTCGTGTTAAGCTTACTACTGGGCGCTGTTACTATTTTTGCGCCCGATTTAATTTCACATTACATCACCATCTTCGGAAATGCCTCCACGATTGTTACCGGAGATCGAACCACGGAATACTCTACCAACGTTCGTTTAGCCGAGAGTGCCATTGCCATAAAAGGATTTTTTAAGCATCCCTGGTTTGGAAACGGGCATTTAAGTTCACAATTCAATGGTGGCTTCTCCGGCATTTTTGGTTATTTCTACGCCTCCGATATAGGGATACTTGGAAATCTGTTTGTTTACGGAATACTTGGAACGCTACTCATTTACATACCCTTTTTCTTTACCTTTAAATGGATAGGCAAACTGCGCTATCAGAAGGATCCGCTACTAACAACCGCCCAATATTGTATGCTCTTTATATTTCTTGATATGATCACCGCGGCTTCAAATATCAAGTACATTGGAATACCTTCTATCTTTTTTGGCATCATTTATTACTATCGCTTCTATGTGGTTGACAAAGACGAACATTCAACCACACCGTCCTAATTTTCTTTCTATTCTTTTTATACCTTCAACTAAAATCTCCCCGCACCCATTTACCAATTAAAAAATTCAGCTATGACCAAATCAATTTCAACGTACATGTTTAGCGTAGGATTTGTATTGCTACTTCCATTGATGTGCATGCAAAAAAAAGCGACCACCCCTTCCGAAGGGGCTCATGAAAGCTCCACATCGAATACAGCTCCTGTGGTGGGACAACCTTCCACGAATGCTCCCATAGAAACACCAAAGAATGAACCACCCGTAACAAAGCAAACAAACGATGCTCTTGCTGCCGGCAACTTACCAAAAAATTGGCCCTGGCGTGGAGTAAGCTTTCAATCGATAAATTCAGACACAAACGATATTTCCTATTTAGCAGGTATAGGCGTAAACTTTGTTCGCATTGAAGTCAAACCATCCATCCGTGCAAAAAAAACAAACACACCCCCAGTCAAATCTTTTTACGATGAATTAGCCTGGGCAGAAAGAATTTTAAATGCTTGCAAAAAAAATGGCATGACCGCTATTATTGCCTTTAACTTCTTAGTGTTAGATCCAAATTCAGAAGTAAATGATAAGTCAGCCGAATTTTGGGCGAAGAAGTCGTATCAGGATAGTACCTTTCGAATGGTAGAGATCATCGCAAATAAATTCAAAAATCGTGGCGATGAATTAACGGGATATGAAGTGATCGGAGAGCCGGCCGTAAAATCTCCCAGTGGTGCCAGAGTCCCTCCGGGTATTGAAGCGTTCTACCAAAATGCGCTCAATTCCATTCGAAAATATGATAAAGAAAGATGGTTTCTATTATCACCCGGACCATGGGGAAAACCTTCCAATTACAAAGGTTTTAAGCCTTATAAAATTAAAGATAAACATCTGATGTATGGGGCACACATGTATTTACCGGATGAATTCACCCACCAGGGAGTAAGAAAGCGGGAAAAAAATGTCACTTATCCA
>CAIXTT010000319.1 GCA_903922455.1 uncultured Bacteroidota bacterium
TAAATCACCTCTTCCATACTCGCAAAATCATCGGGACCTACCACCGTTTTAATGTTAAAGTGTCGATAATCACTTTTGGAGGGCCTGCCATTTTTGAATACGCTCATCGCCGCTACCGCATAATCGCCTTGGAAATTGGAATTATCGAAACACTCAATATGAATTGGTTTTTCCGGTAAGCGCAAATCCTTTTGCATCACCGTCATGAGTCTTTCAATGCGATGCTCCGGATTCAGTTTATCTGCCTGCTCTAACTTATCTTTCATGAAGTAGCGCACATTCTTTTCCGACAGTTCGAGCAACTTTTTCTTATCCCCAATTTTTGGCACAAAGAATTGCACGCCCGGAATTTCGAGGTCGGGCTCAAAGGGAACAATCACTTCTTTGGCATCACTTTCATAACGTTGACGCAATTCGGCAATGGCTAAACTCAACAGTTCAGCCGGCGACTCATCGAGTTTCTTTTTTAATTCTAAGGTGAAGGATTGCACGATGGCGCCACTCATGACCTTCATGTAATTCACAAAAGCAGAATTCATCTCATCTACATAAGAGTAGACATCGATGTTGTGAATGGTAGGATGCACAATCACACTTCGCCCCTTGTACTTCTCTAAAATTTCAATTTTCTCTTTACACAATTGTGCATCTTCAAATTCATGCTTCGCCGCATGTTCTTTCATTTGATCTTCCACATGACGAATCACATTATTGATATTTCCCTTTAGAATATCCTTGATTCCCGTAATGGATGAATCGTATTCTTCCTTCGATTGCAAACTTTCACAAGGACCTAAACAATTTCCTACATGATATTCTAAACACAATCGAAACTTTTTCTTTTCAATATTCTCTTTCGACAATACCAAATTGCAAGTCCGGAGCTTAAACAATTTGTTGATGAGGTCCAACATGGTTTGGATCATCGTGACGGATGCATACGGACCATAGTACGTACTTCCATCATTAATTTTTCGACGAGAATAAAACACACGCGGGAATTCTTCCTTCTTGATAACAATCCAAGGATACGTTTTATCATCCTTCAGACTCACATTGTAGCGCGGTTGATATTTTTTGATTAAATTATTCTCGAGCAATAGAGCATCGTACTCTGTTTCCACAAGAATTGTTTTAATATCAACAATTTGCCGCACCATCATAGTGATGCGAGTACTGTTATGATTTTTATTAAAATAGCTACTTACCCTTCTCTTTAAATTCTTGGCTTTTCCAATATACAAAATCCCCATATCTGCATTGTAAAACTGATATACACCGGGCGTATCAGGCAACGAAGAAACAATTTGTTTGATATGGATATTATCGGTGGCCAATTATCGATTCAAGATTTCTTGATAGATCTGAAATGTTTTCTTTGCGGTAGCTTGAAATGAAAAATCTTGAACTTTTATTTTTGCGTTATGAATTAACGTTGCTTTGAATTCGTGATCCATAAGAATTCTTTTCACGGCTGTTTTCAATCCATCAACATCACCGATTTCACAAAGCAATCCAGTCACTTCATCGCTCACCAACTCGGGAATTCCGCCCGCACGCGTAGCCACCACCGGAACACCACCTGCAAACGCTTCCAGCACAATGGTGCCTAAGCCTTCGGTGCGCGAAGTAATTAAAAATACATCCAGTGATTTCATCACCTGCGGAACATCGTTTCTAAAACCGAGTAGATGAATATGGGAAGCTAAATTATGTTGAGCAATAAAATTTTTAATAAAGACTTCTTCCGCTCCTTTTCCGGCAATGATAAAATGAACGTGCGGGTTCTCTCCAATCACTTTTTGTGCCGTCTTTAAAAAGGTGGGAAAATCTTTATGATCGGCCAGCGCGCTGAGGTTGCCCACGAAGAGCGCATCTTCCGGTAAGTTTAATTCTTTTTTTAATATATTTTCCGTCAGGTTAAAGTCATACTGTGCCGTGTTGATACCGGAATGCACTACACACAATTTTTCTGCATCGACAATAGCGGGCTTCGTAATTTGCAGAATCATTTCGGAAACACAAACTATTTTTTTAATAGAAGCATGATTGTATTTCCATCTCGAAAATAAATTAGATGAAACCGCAAAGTCAACTCGTCGACTCACGACAATGGGTGATTTATTTCCAAATACGGCAGCCGACAAAACTGCGGCACTATGCGCATGAGAATCGTGTGTGTGAATTATATCAAACTTTTGATCCTTACAAACTTTTGCAAGTTTCTTTGCCAGACTTAAATCCAACACGCCACGAGATTTAAAATTAATTACGGAAATTCCATCTTCCAGCATACGCACTGAGAGAGCCGAATGGAGAGGAGTCATTACATTCACCTCCACCTTCATCTCCTTCAATGCAAGAGCAAGATAAGCAGCTTGTTGCTCACCACCTCGCCAGCTCATGGGTGTGGAGACATGCAACACCTTCATATTGTTTTTCCTTTTTGAAAATAATACAAGCGCAAATATTTTAGAAAAACGGCATGTGCACTATTTTTTGCAATAATAAATCCGGTAAGTCCATCTCGAAAACCCGACCTCACAATATAATTTTTAAGAAAACGTGCCATGGGTTTATAAATAATTTTTGCAATACTGGAACTCATTCCTTTCTCGTACATGGCTTTGGCACCGATGGTACTGAAACGATCAATTTGCTTGATATGATCTGAAATGGTGTTGTAGGAATAATGCAAAAGATCTCCTTGTAATGATGCAGGTTTACCTTCAAACAAATCAAAATGATCGTGCGGGTTCACTCCGCCCCATTTGCCTTTTCCTTTTTGAAAAAGTCGCAATTTACGATCCGGATACCAGCCACTGTACTTCACCCAATGTCCGCAAAAGTTGGTAAGGCGATTCATCAAATAACCCGTAGAAGAAGTATTCGCCAATGCTTTCAGAATACTTGACTTCAACTCGGGCGAAAGCGCTTCATCGGCATCTAAAGAGAGAATCCATTCAGAAGAAGCTTGGCTCATCGCGAAATTCTTTTGCTCAATATATCCCAAAAAATCTTGATGAATCACTTTTACATTTCTGGTTCTGCAGATATCGATGGTATGATCTGTGGATCCGGAATCCACCACGATAATTTCATCTGCAATCTCTTCCACACTTTGCAAGCAGCGAAGGATATTAAGTTCTTCATTGAAGGTGATGATGACAACGGATAAAGTAGGCATAGCGCGAATAGATTACAAAGTAACATCTTTTTTGGCAAACCTATTACAAATAAATCCTTTGAAACCGCCTTCAATGTTAGGCCGACCCAATTCTCCTCACTCCATTACCAATTTCCGTGTACTGATGGCTTCTTTTTGACTTGAGATGGTATAAAAATAAAAACCCGCTGGAGTGTTGTTTCGATGCAGGGTAAATGGCCAAGATATATTTTGTTCAACTTTTAGCAGTATACCCCGACTATCATACCAACACAAGGTATTATTTTTAACACTGGTAAATTTATATCTGAAAAAGTAATTTGCGTTGTTTGCTTCATGGGATTGGGGTAACAATAACTTTTTAACAATTAATTTCCTACTTCAAATAATTCAGTCGTAACCAACCCCAATGAATCTGTTTTTACGACATACAAATTTTGAACACCAAAAGAATCAATTAACAGGAAATAAAGTGATGAAATGACTGAGTTAGTGTTTTCCTTCCGCATTAAAAAATTTGTACAACTATCGGTAGTATTCGTTAAATTGTACCGATTTTCACATATTTACAAAATCATCATGTTTAACGAATATCAATATAAATATTCTACTGCTTAAAAAAATATAAGGCTAATAATTCAACGCATACAACAACAGCTCTTCCTTCGTTGTCTCGTAAATAAATTTCTTTTCGAAGCTCAAACCCAATTTTTCAAGTAAACGAACAGAAGCCGTATTTGCTTCTAAGGTGATGCCAAGTATTCTCTTAAGATGAAATTCTGTTTTACAATAGTCCAATACGGCACTCGCCGCCTCATATCCATATCCTTTTCCTTCGTATTCAGGAAGAAAAGCAAAGCCAATATCTGGACTTTCAAAATCTGCACGCTTGATAAGGCCGCACATCCCAATAGGTGTATTGGATTCTCTTAATCCCACCCAATACAATCCAAAACCATTGTCGTCGTAACTTTTTAACGGACCTTTTTTTAAATACGATTTTGCGTCATCCAAATTCTTCACACCACGATCGCCAATAAATTTCAACCAAGTAGGTGTATTCACCGTCTCCAATATAAATGGTGAGTCATAAACAGATAACTCGCGAATGATTAATCTTTCAGTAATGGTGATGACCATGCTACAAACTTAATAAATCAAAATGAACCTACGCATCTAAACGACACTCAATAATTTTTGATAAAGAGGTAATGCGGCTTCATAAAGCGGCTTAAAACGATCCTCCAATACCAAGTCCTTATCAACATAAGGCTGAAAACCGCTACTGGCGTGTACGTTTTTGTACCAATACTTTGCCCATACACCATCTTCCGGTCGAGCACCCATTTCCCACCTTAACATTTCAGTATAAAATGGAATGCCAATATTATCACATAATTTCCGTAATTCTTTTTCTGGATTTTTTAGGATGGTATTCGAGTCGATGACTAAAACATCGGCACCCATCTCCACCAACAAATTAAGCAGATGAACTTGTGCTTCAAATCCAATATCGATCATACTTGGATTTTCAATTTCTTTAGCGAAGGAGGGAATAACTTCAGCGGGATCTCTAGTCAATATCACATTGCATACCGAGCGCATAAATGTTGTATCGAGATTTAACAAATGATGGCACATGTTTTTGAAAAAGACGACTTCTTTTGAATGGTTTCCCATCATCATTTGAATCACCTTCTCTCCATTGGTTTCCATAGAAGCTAACACTTCATCAGCTCCTGGGTGATACGCTTTAGCCTCTGTATTTTTTAGATAATGTGCGTATAAAGGCTCATCGAAAACGAGGGTATCGGGACGTTGCCCAAAGGAATACATCAAGGCCGTGGAAATATTTCGGGGGCCCGACCACAAACAAATTCTTTTGCAATTAATGCTCGACATATAATTATTTATCCTTTGCGTTATTCACTTCTTCCTTCACTAGCTCTGCGTACCATTCGCTTAATTGTGCGGTCATACTACCAGGTTTCCCATTACCGATTAGACGTCCATCAATTTTCACAACGGGAGTAAGTCCGCCAAAAGTGCCTGTAGCAAAGGCTTCATCAGCGCTGTACACATCGAATAAAGAAAAATCTTTTTGATGACAAGCAACACCCTGCTTTTCGCAAATGCGAATTATGTTCGCTCTGGTAATTCCATTCATGCAATATTTACCGGTGGAGGTCCACACTTCGTTTCCGCGCACTATAAAAAAGTTGGTGGCGTTACACGTGGAGACAAAACCATTAATATCTAACATTAGCGCTTCATCAGCTCCTGCTTCGAGTGCTTGAATAAGTGCCTGCACTTCGTGAAGTTTGCTATGACAATTTAGACGAGGATCCAGATAATCGGGAGAGCCTCTGCGTATCGTACTTGTAAATAAAGTAATTCCTTTTTGAGCAACTTCCTTTGATGCTGTTTTGTGTTCGGCGATAATAACAATATTGGGGCCGCTGATGGTAAGTCGGGGATCCTGCGAAGGTGTTTTCTTAAAACCGCGTGTAATCATTACCCGCACGTGCACTTTATCGGTCATCTGATTTGCATCGAGCGTACGTTGAATTTTTGCTTTCAACTCTGACTTCGTCATTTTCAAATCGAGTCCAATGCTTGCAGCCGCGCTCCATAAACGATCGAGATGTTGGTCTAAAAAAACCAATACCCCATCGTATAATCGAATCGCTTCCCAAATACCATCTCCCACTAAATAGCCACTATCGAATACAGAAATTTTAGCTTCTGCACGCGGAAACAATTCA
>CAIXTT010000320.1 GCA_903922455.1 uncultured Bacteroidota bacterium
GCCAGATGAATTGAAAGGAAAGGTAATTGGTCAGGACGAAGCCGTGAAGAAAGTGGTGAAAGCCATTCAACGTAATCGCGCTGGATTAAAAGATCCGAACAAGCCCATTGGTACTTTCATTTTCTTAGGTCCTACGGGAGTAGGAAAAACAGAATTAGCAAAAGAATTAAGCCGATACTTATTCGATACACAAGATGCCTTGATCCGCATCGACATGAGTGAATACATGGAAAAATTTGCAGTGTCTAGATTGATCGGAGCGCCTCCCGGATATGTAGGATATGAAGAAGGTGGACAGTTAACCGAAAAAGTTCGTCGCAAGCCCTACTCTATCATTTTGCTTGATGAGATTGAGAAAGCGCATCCGGATGTGTTTAACTTGTTATTACAAGTTTTAGATGAAGGACAATTGACGGACAGCCTTGGCCGTAAGATTGATTTCAAGAACACCATTATTATCATGACTTCTAATATTGGCTCACGTCAATTAAAAGATTTTGGTCAAGGTGTTGGATTTGGAACCTCTGCGAAAACGAGTCAGGTGGATGAGCACTCACGCAGCGTGATTGAGAGTTCATTGAAGAAAGCCTTCGCTCCTGAGTTCTTAAATCGTATTGACGATGTAGTTGTGTTCAACAGCTTGAGTAAAGAAGATATCTTCAAAATTATTGACCTTGAATTAGGAAGTCTTTATAAGCGTGTAGGTGAATTAGGCTACAAAGTAAAATTGACGGAAGAGGCAAAAGAATTCCTTACCGACAAGGGGTATGATTCTAGTTTCGGTGCGCGTCCGTTGAAGAGAGCCATTCAAAAATACATTGAAGATCCCATGGCGGAAGAAATCATCAAAGGCCAACTTGCCGAAGGTGACACCATCGAATTAGGATGGGTTAAAGACACCGAGCAGTTATCTATCAACATCGTGAAACCTCCGAAGCAGAGGAAGAAGAAAGAGGAATCGTAATTCTATTAAGAATTAATTCAAACAAAAAAAGCCTGTTCTTCGGAACGGGCTTTTTTATGGATGGATGTAGATATAAATTGAAGGGTTTAAAATTTCCTACTCCCTTCTTTTGTTTTTAAATGTATATCTATACTACGTAGAAGGGAACATTTTTTCCATCACTTCCTGACTCACTCCTGTATAGGAGAATCCGCCATCATGGAAAAGGTTTTGCATGGTAACGTGTTTGGTTAGGTCGGAGAAAAGTGTGACGCAATAATCGGCGCAAGCTTCGGCAGGTGCGTTTCCTAATGGAGAAAGTGCATCGGCATAATTGTAAAAATTATCGAATCCTTTTACACCTTGTCCGGCTGTGGTTTTTGTAGGCGATTGTGAAATGGTATTCACACGCACTTTCTTCGCTTTTCCGTAGTGGTAACCATAACTTCTAGCTATGCTTTCTAACATGGATTTTGCATCAGCCATATCATTGTAATCGGGGAACACACGTTGCGCTGCAATGTAAGTTAATGCGACTACACTGCCCCACTCGCTGATGGCATCCAGCTTCATCGCCGATTGTAAAACACGGTGCAATG
Organism: uncultured Bacteroidota bacterium; assembly: GCA_903922455.1. GTDB lineage: Bacteria > Bacteroidota > Bacteroidia > AKYH767-A > OLB10 > JAJTFW01. The sequence goes on from CAIXTT010000320.1 coordinate 1,543, forward strand.
ACATCGCTGAAATGTCGAGCGTTTTATGGTAAAAATCGTAATCTAAATCGGTATAGGGTTTATTCTTTCGAACGTTTGGTGACATGCCGATGGAATGTAAAACGAAGTCAATTTTTCCGCCGAGGACTTCCATCGACTGAGTGAATAATGCTTCTAGGTCCGCATTCGATGTTGCATCGGCACCAATTACTTTCGCGTTGCATTGCTCTGCCAATTGGTTGATGGCACCCAATCGTAATGCAACAGGTGCATTTGATAATACAAATTGAGCTCCTTCTTCATGAGCGCGGAGAGCTACTTTCCAAGCAATCGATTGTGGATCTAATGCTCCGAATATAATTCCTCTTTTTCCTTTCAACAATGAGTTTGACATAGTCTTCGTTTAGGTGTCAAAAATAATAATTTCAATCGAGCTAGATGAATCCATCTTTAACTCATTGATATTTGGCTTATTGACTTAGTAAAACGCGTGCATTATCCAAAGCAGCGTTGGTGAGAACTTCTCCACTCAACATTCTCGCAATTTCATTTAATCTTTCTTCTTCGTTCAAAATACGTAATTGAGATCGCGTGGTCGATTTTTTAACTTCTTTATAGACTAAAAAATGCGTATTTCCTTTGGCTGCGATTTGGGGCAGATGGGTGATCGCCAACACTTGATGATCTTTCGCCATTTGCTTTAAGATGGCACCTACTCTAGCCGCCGTTTCACCGGAGATTCCAGTATCGATCTCATCAAATATAACGGTAGGCATAGCCGTTAATCGAGCCATGATGGATTTGATGCAAAGCATTAACCTCGACATCTCACCGCCAGATGCTACTTTCGCCAATTCTTTGAAGTCGCCACCTTTATTGGCTGAAAACAGGAATTGAATTTTTTCCATTCCATCAGTTGTAAAGATGTTTTCATTTTCTTCGATGAGCGCAATGCGTATCACGGCATGCGGCATCGCCAACTCCGAAAGTTGTTGCGTCACTTCTTTTTCTAAAGCGGGAATGGCCTTTTTACGAGAAGTCGTTAAAGCGTTTCCCGATTTTAAAAGTTTAGATTTTTTATCATCTACTTCTTTCTTCAAACGCAATATTTCATCTTCAAAAGAACTGATGCGCTGCAATTTTTGAGAAAGTTCATCTTCAAACTGTAGCAATTCTTCGATGGTTTGAAGTCGATGCTTTTTCTGAAGATTATAAATAAAACTCAAACGTTCATTAACTTGCTCTAATCTTTTTGGATCCAGTTGCAGCTTTCCGATGGCATCTTCCAGCTCTGCGTGAATGTCTTTTAATTCTATTAATACGGATTGAAGTCGGTTACTTTGAGTTTCAAACTGATCATCGAATTTTTTGATGCCATGTAGGAGTTGATGCACGAGTGATAATTGTGCAACTACATTTTCATCTCCATCACGAATCAGCATCACAGAGCGGTTAAGTTGCTCTACAATCTCTTCGCCATGCTCTAATTTTTGTTGTTCGGATTCAAGCGAAACTTGCTCTCCTTCCTTCAGCTTGAGTGCTGAAATCTCGTTAAATTGAAAATTTAGATAATCGAAATCACTTTTACTTTTCGCTTCTTCGTTCAATAAAGTCAAATACGCTTTCTCCGCTTGCTTCCAAGAGGTAAAATTTAATTTGTACGACTTCAGTAAATCTTGATTTCCGGCGTATGCATCTAGCACATTCAACTGAAAACTTCTATTACCTAAAAGTAACGATTCATGCTGACTATGAATATCCACCAATCGAGAAGAAAGTTCTTTTAGTGTAGTAAGATTTACAGGAGTATCGTTTACAAACGCTCTTGATTTTCCTTCTGGATTGATCTCTCTGCGAATGGTACATTCATCAGCATAATCCAATTCCTTCTCCTCGAAAAAAGTTTCCATTTGGTAGGCTCGTACATCAAACACACCTTCAATAATGCACTTCTTTTTTTTGTCGAGCAATTCACCTACATCGGCACGTTGCCCTAACATCAATCCGAGTGCTCCAAGAATAATGGATTTGCCCGCTCCTGTTTCGCCGGTAATAATTCCAAGACCTTTTTCGAGTCGAATATCCAGCTCGTCAATCAGAATATAATTCTTAACCGAAAGTTGCTTTAACATGTAGGGTAATATTAGCGAAAAATATTATTTAATAACCTTAAAAAGTCAGAAGACTTTTTACCGCTCTGCGGCGAATCAGAGGAATGATACATTTAATAGTAATAAAATTAATTTTGCTTTCTTCCTCGATTCGAGGTGGGATTTAATTTCCTGTTATTTTTTGGTATTTTGAAGTATTAATAGGATCAATATCACTCAACGTTTGTTTGGCAGTGGCTTTCACATCGGCAGGTGCTCCCGTGAATAAGTTCACCATCTCATCTACCTTTGCGTCAAACAAGGTTTTCATAAATACAGAAAGGGGTTTGTCGGAATGCACTTTTCTTAATTTTTCAAGAGAAGCTCCTGCTAAACGAGCAGATTCATCCGTTTTCTTCGACATCACATCCAAACTTTTCCGATGAAACTCATAATAAAAAGTACGGATCGGTTTATAGATTGGATTATTTATATTTTCCATCAACCAAAAACGATTTCTTAATCCTTCAAATGCTTTCCATCCTGGCTCTGCAGCATTGGATGAGTTGGCAACGATGGCTTGCGCTTTTGCGAAATATGGATTTCCACCATTGGGAGCATACGTCTCTGCATCGAAACCGATAACGGTATAAGCATAAAAGGCAAGTACCATTAATAAATTTGGATTGGTTTGGCCGTCGTTATATTCGAATGGTTGATATTCTATGTAACGAAAATTGAAATCGTCGTCTTTGTAATTTAAGACGGGTGAATTGTATGAAGTTCCATAGACGGGTCGGCGAGAACTCACTTGTATAGATCCTTTGTACTCATCGGTTCCTACTCGCTCAGAAAGTTCAATTTGAATGCTGCATTCAATTTTTTCTTCATTCTTATACTTATCGCTGGTCCACTTTGTATTATTTAAAAATTCCGTCACAGAAGTTTGCAATGTAGTAAACACACGACGATCGGAAGTTTGAATTCGAGGAGCAATTACACTTACCGAACAATTTAATTCTTGCGCCATGAACTCAGAATGAGCGGCACAAATAAGAAGACCAAGTAAAAGGAGTTTACGCATGCATCAAATTTACTAATGATTCTACAATATTCGAGGCTACTTTTGATTTTGTCATCAAGGGCAGATCAATACTTTTGTTTCCATTGAATATCAAAGTAACTTTATTGGTATCGGTTCCAAATCCAGCGCCTTTATCATTTAAAGAATTCAGGACAATGAAATCGAGGTTTTTACCTATTAACTTTTTTTGGGCGTTGATCAATTCATCATTGGTTTCAAGTGCAAATCCAACCAGGAATTGATTTTTAGTTTTCATCTTTCCCAAAGTAGCTGCTATATCAACGGTTTTACTCAATGGTAATTGTAAATCATCGTCCGACTTTTTCACTTTTTTATCTGAAACCGTACTGGGACGATAATCGGCAACCGCCGCCGTCATGATTGCTGCGTCAGCTGTTGGAAAATGTTGTACGCAAGCTTGCAGCATATCATCTGCAGAAATTACAGGAATGTGAATTAACCCTACAGGAATTTTTTCTTGAACTGGGCCTGCAATTAATTTCACTTGTGCACCCATCTCCACCAACGATGTAGCAATGGCAATTCCCATTTTTCCAGATGAATGATTGGTAATAAATCGAACAGGATCGATGGCTTCTTGTGTGGGTCCTGCTGTAACGATAATGGATTTTCCGGCTAGTGGTTTATTAGCAGAAAAAAACGAAATGACTTTTTCTAAAATTACTTCCGGCTCTTCCATCCTCCCTTCCCCAACTAATCCGGATGCTAATTCTCCGTGAGCAGGTCCGATGATATGTTGTCCACGTTGGTTAAGCACCTCCAAATTTTGGGTTGTAGCAGGATGCAAATACATATCATGATCCATGGCCGGTGCAACAAAAACGGGACAGCGTGCAGAGAGATAAACGGCTTGTAAAAGATTTTCGCAAGTACCTGTTGCGAATGCGGATAAAGTATGAGCTGATAAGGGTGCGATTAAAAAAAGATCGGCCCACATGCCTAATTCAATATGATTGTTCCAGGTATTTTCTTCCGATATCATTTCTAATAAAACCGGTTTTCCGGATAATACAGATAGCGTTAAAGGGCTAACAAAATCGGCTGCCGATCGTGTGGTAATAATTTGAACATCAGCACCTTCTCCTTTTAATAGACGACAAAGAGGCGCTGATTTATAAGCAGCAATGCTTCCTGTTACTCCGAGGATTATCCTTTTTCCGGACAGGCGCATGAATAATGATTATTTATCGTTGGCGGGGTTACGGTAATAAATTTTACCGTCGAGGAATTCTTGAATCGCCACTAAACTTGGTTTAGGAAGCTTTTCATAATGTTTAGAAATTTCGATTTGTTCTCTATTCTCAAAAATCTCTTCTAAGTTATCCGTGATAGAGGCAAATTCAGAAAGTTTCTCATTCAGCTCTTCCTTCATTTCAGTAGAGATGTGATTCGCTCTTCTAGAAAGTACAACTAGACTTTCATAGATATTCTGCGTCTTATCTTCAAAACTCAAAAGATCTCTAGTTACTGTAGTGTTGGTGGATGATTTATAATTTGCCATGGATACTATATATATATGTATACGTTTTATTTTGTGTTTAACCCTTTGCTGCGCTATTCATTTGAGCCAGATCTTTTGTAATATTATCAAAGATTCTTTCTGCTTCGCGAAGATACCGACTTTGACCGAAACTATCCACTAATTTTTGATACTCTTCTTGAGCGGCTTTTAATCTACCAACACGCTTAGAGTCAATTGAATTGGTAGCATATTCATACGAAGCCCGAAGTCCAAGGTACATGGACTCCTCTATATATAAGGAGTATGGGAAGTCTTTTTGGAAATTTGAGAAGGCTACCACGGCTGCATTATAGTCGCTGGTGCGATAATAAAGCTTTGCATTATTGAAAGTTTTCTCTTCGAGTTTAGCCCGAAGTTCATCCATCATCTTATTTGCATCCGCCACTCTTGTACTTTCTGGAAACTTATTAATAAAGATTTGAAACTTATCAATGGCATCTATCGTGCTCGTTTGATCGAGGCTTGGAATGGGTGAATCCAAATAATAACAATAAGCATACATGTATTGCATTTCTTCTGCATGCGAACTATTGGGATAACTTTGCACAAAATTATTGAAGTGATATGCCGCCATCGTAAAGTCATCTACATAATAAGTACAATAAACATAATAGAAATAGGATTGTTCTGCTTTTGATGTTCCGCGATAAACTGTTATCAATTCTTCGAACAATTGTAATGCATGATAGTAATCTTTTTTCTCATAATATTTCACAGCCGCATTGTACTTTGCTTCCATATCTGTGCTCTTCATCATGTGTTGGAATTTACTACATGATGAAAATGTGAGAACGATAAAAATAAATAAGAGTAGTCGCTTCATTGATTTTTCATTGGTGATACAAAGATACAGAATAGAAATTTGTAATTAAGTTGATTAACAAATGAATGTTGAAAACATTATGGTTGCACAGACTTTTGATCTTAATATTGTTATGATATTTCGGTCACATTATTGAGCACATTAACAACATCGTTAGCGAAATAAAAAAAGTATATTAAAGAAAGAGATGGTAGATATATTCGAAAAGATCCAGAAGAATAGGGGTCCGCTTGGAATGCATGCGAAGGATGCACATGGATATTTCACTTTCCCAAAGTTGGAAGGCGATATATCTAATAAGATGGTGTTTCGTGGAAAAGAGAAATTAGTTTGGAGTTTAAATAATTATTTGGGTTTAGCAAATCATCCAGAAGTAAGAAAGGTAGATGCGGAAGCTTCGGCTGATTATGGTTTGGCTTTACCGATGGGTGCTCGCATGATGTCGGGAAATTCTAATTTGCATGAGCAATTAGAAAATGAATTGAGTCAATTCATGCAAAAGGAAGATACGATCCTTTTGAATTACGGATATCAAGGAATGGTGAGCGCTATTGATTGTTTAGTAGATCGCCATGATGTGATTGTTTACGATTCGGAATCGCATGCATGTATTATAGATGGATTGCGTTTACATATGGGAAAACGTTTTGTGTATCCACATAATGACATGTCCAGTCTTGAAAAGCAATTGGAGCGTGCAACCAAATTAGTTGCTGACACAACAGGTGGCATCTTAGTTATTACAGAAGGTGTGTTTGGAATGTCAGGCGATCAAGGAAAATTAAAAGAGATAGTTGCATTAAAAGATAAATTCAACTTCCGATTTTTTGTTGACGATGCCCATGGATTTGGAACGATGGGAAAAACGGGTGCTGGTGTTGGTGAGCATCAAGGATGCCAGGATGGAATTGACATTTACTTTGGTACATTTGCTAAATCGATGGCATTAATAGGCGCCTTTATTAGTAGTGATGAGCAAATCGTAGAATACCTACGTTATAATATGCGTTCTCAAATTTTCGCAAAAGCATTGCCGATGCCATTAGTGGTGGGCGCATTGAAGCGATTGGAATTATTAAGAACAAAGCCTGAGTTAAAAGAAAATTTGTGGAAGATCACCAATGCACTTCAACGTGGATTAAGAGATGCAGGATTTGAAATTGGAAATACCGATTCACCGGTTACACCCGTATTCTTAAATGGTACCATTCCGGAGGCAACGAATTTAATATTAGATTTGCGCGAGAACTATGACATCTTCTGTTCGATGGTGGTGTATCCAGTAGTTCCAAAAGGTGTAATATTGCTGCGGTTAATTCCAACTGCCGTACATACCATAGAAGATGTAAATTATACAATCAGTGCATTTAAAGATATACATGAAAATTTAAAAGCTGGAAAGTATAACGCAGATAAAATAGTGACTCAAATAAACTAAACCTTGACGAAGAAAAGTATTGCACCATGTCGTTGGAATTGATGAGAAGATGTTAGGTGAAAAGTGTCAGATGGAAAAAGGTTACAGAAAATGTAACAAAAAATTAATAATAATAGTATAACCACATCAAATAATCGTTAACCCAATTCAAAAACAAAATCATCATGAAACAAAAAATGGAAATGAAAACAAGCACTACACCAAGTGCAGCCGGCGCTACTCGCGTAATCGGTTTCAAAATGACTAACGTTGATGCTATGGCTGCTCCTAAAAAGAAAGCAGCTAAGAAAGCAGCTAAGAAGTCACCAAAGAAAGCAGCTAAAAAAGCAGCTAAAAAAGCAGCTCCAAGAAAAGCAGCTAAGAAAGCAGCTAAAAAAGCTACAAGAAAAGCAGCTCCAAGAAAAGCAGCTAAGAAAGCAGCTAAGAAAACTGCTAGAAAAGCAGCTCCAAGAAAAGCAGCAGCTAAGAAAGCAGCTCCAAGAAAAGCAGCTAAGA
>CAIXTT010000321.1 GCA_903922455.1 uncultured Bacteroidota bacterium
ATGGCTGAACCTAAGTGGGTTATTGCAGTTGGTGCCTGTGCTTCAACCGGTGGAATTTTTGATACTTATAGTGTACTTCAAGGAATCGATCGTATCATTCCAGTGGATGTTTATGTTCCAGGATGCCCACCTCGCCCAGAACAAATTTTAGATGGCGTAATGAAAATACAAGACCTGATTCAAAATGAATCTTTGCGTCGACGAAATTCTGCCGAGTACCAAGATCTCTTAGCTTCCTACGGAATAGAATAATATGCCGACCCTAAATATTGAGTTATTAGAAAGTAAGTTGAAAGAAAATTTCAATGAAAATATCTTATCTTCTGATAAGGATGCCGATATGTTTACGATTGTGGTAACGAAAGAATCGTATCATGATGTGGTTCGTTTTTTAAAAGAAGATGCTAATTTCAATTTTCATTACCTCACTACCCTGTGTGGTTTGCATTACCCCGATAGCCCTTTTCCTTTTGGCTTGATGGTGCAATTGCATAATATGCCAGAGAATTCGAGAATCAGAGTTAAAACATTTACAGGCGATAATGAACCAACATTTAAAACGCTGACCGATCTTTGGCCCGCTGCAAATTGGATGGAGCGAGAGGCGTATGATTTTTTTGGATTTAAATTTACTGGTCACCCTGACTTAAGACGAATCCTGAATATGGATTCTCTCGAAGGTTGGCCGATGAGAAAAGAATATCCTCTAGAAGATCCTTTCCGAAAAGATAAGGACGATAAAATGTTTGGACGTTAATAACGAGAAGGGCTAGCCGAATATTTAGTACTGCGAACAATGACGAAGAATCAACAAGTAACCAATCCGACGAATACTGCCCTGCAGGAGAAGGATTATACGATCCTGAATTTAGGACCTACACATCCTGCAACGCATGGTATTTTTCAGAATGTAATGAAAATGGAAGGTGAACTTATCGTTTCCGCAGAGCCTACCATCGGGTATATTCATCGCTCATTCGAGAAATTAGCAGAGCGTCGACCTTTTTATCAAATTACAACCATCACCGATCGTATGAATTATTGCTCATCACCTATTAACAATATGGGATGGCATATGACGGTAGAGAAGTTAGCCGGAATTGAAATTCCCAAACGCGTTCAATATTTACGTGTCATCATCATGGAATTGGCGCGTATCTCCGATCATATCATTTGTAATTCAGTAATTGGTGTAGACAGTGGAGCCATGACGGGCTTCTTGTACATCTTCCAATGGCGTGAATTTATCTACGAAATTTATGAGGAATTGTGCGGTGCTAGGTTAACCACAAACATCGGTCGTATCGGTGGACTCGAACGTGATTTTAATGAGAAAGCATGGGAGAAAATTCATTATTTCTTGAAAGAATTTCCAGCAGGATTAAAAGAGTTTGAAAATTTATTGGTGCGCAATCGCATTTTTATGGATCGTACTATTAAGTGCGGTCCCATTTCTGCTGAGCGTGCTTTAGCTTATAGTTTTTCAGGTCCCAATTTAAGAGCTGCAGGAGTGGATTATGATGTGCGTGTGATGAATCCTTATTCTTCCTATGAAGAATTTAATTTCACCATTCCCATCGGCACCAACGGCGATACTTACGATCGTTTTATGGTGCGCCAACGTGAAATGTGGGAGTCGTTGAGTATTATTCAACAAGCCATTGATAAAGTAAATGCACTAGAAGATAAAACCAGTTTTCATGGTAATGTCCCCGAGTTTTTCTTACCTCCTAAGGAGGAAGTGTACAACAGCATGGAAGCATTAATTTGGCATTTCAAAATTGTGATGGGTGAAACAACCATCCCCAAAGGAGAAGTGTATCATTGTGTAGAAGGTGGAAACGGAGAACTAGGATTTTACCTCGTAAGCGATGGCGGACGAACACCGTATCGTTTGCATTTCCGTCGACCTTGTTATATATATTATCAAGCGTATCCCGAAATGGTGAAGGGTTCGATGTTGAGCGATGCCATCTTAACCATGAGTTCGATGAACGTTATTGCTGGCGAGTTGGACTCATAGAAAAAGTATTGAAATAATATTCTGAATTGATTGGATAATGAGTGGAAATAAAGAAATAAAATTTAGCGATGATGCATTGGCATTGGTGAGTAGAATCATCAGTCGTTACCCAGAAGGAAAACAAAAGTCTGCACTTCTTCCCCTGTTGCATCTTGCACAAGCGGAGTTTGATGGATGGTTGAGTCCTGCGGTGATGGATTATGTAGCTTCTCTTTTAAATATTCAGTCGATTGAAGTATATGAAGTAGCTTCTTTTTATTCGATGTTTAATTTGAAACCTGTTGGAAAATGTGTGGTGGAAGTTTGTCGTACCGGTCCTTGCTGGTTGATGGGCGCTGAAGATATTGTAAAGTACATGGAGAAAAAGTTAGGCGTGAAGGAAGGCGGTACCAGTGCAGATGGAATGTTTACCTTGAAAACAGTAGAGTGTTTAGCTTCTTGCGGCACCGCACCCATGATGCAAATTGGTGAAACATATCATGAGAATTTAACCTTGCAAAAAGTAGATGATATTCTCGATGGATGCAGAAGTAATGTAACGGAACCCATCGCTCATTGGAGAAAAAATAAAATTAAAGCTTGATCTTTTATTAATTAATTAAAAAATTTAAAAGAGAAATTATGGGAAGAAAACTTCTCACTGAAAATATAAACGTTCCGGGTATCCGAAATTTGGATACCTATCGAAAGCAAGGTGGATATGAAACCTTGAAGAAAGCGCTTGGCATGAAGCCTGAGGATATTGTGGAGGAAGTAAAGAAGTCTGGCTTGCGTGGTCGTGGCGGTGCTGGATTTCCTACTGGAATGAAGTGGGGATTTTTAGCAAAGCCCGAAGGTGTTCCGCGTTATCTCGTATGTAATGCAGATGAAAGCGAGCCCGGAACTTTTAAGGATCGCTATATGATGGAATTTCTTCCGCATCTTTTGATTGAAGGAATGGCCATCGGAAGTTTTGCATTGGGATGTCGCACATCGTACATCTACATTCGAGGAGAGTTAATGTATGTATTTCATATTTTACAAGATGCGATTGATGAAGCGTACGCAGCTGGATTATTAGGAAAAAATATTTTAGGTTCCGGATTCGATTTTGATTTGTATTTGCATTGTGGTGGTGGAGCTTATATTTGCGGGGAGGAAACAGCATTGATTGAATCGTTAGAAGGGAAGCGTGGAAATCCAAGAATTAAACCTCCTTTCCCTGCAATCAAAGGCGTTTGGGGTTGTCCAACGGTAGTGAATAATGTGGAAAGCATTATGGCCGTTGTTCCCATCATCCGAGATGGTGGCGATGAATACGCTAAAATCGGAATTGGAAAAAGTACGGGAACGAAATTAATTTCTGCATGCGGTCATTTGAAAAAACCAGGAGTGTATGAAATTGAATTAGGTCTTCCCGTCGAAGAATTTATTTATTCAGATGAATATTGTGGAGGAATTCGCAACGATAAAAAATTAAAAGCTGTCGTGGCAGGTGGATCATCCGTACCAATTCTTC
>CAIXTT010000322.1 GCA_903922455.1 uncultured Bacteroidota bacterium
ACCATATTTTTTTTTGCAAAGCTCCATGTTAATTTCTTATTACTCGTATTTAAACGACTATAAGTGTTTACCGTTCGATATCCGATACTCGATTCTGGATTCTGGATGCTCGATTTCCGATACTTGATGCTCGATATCCGATACTTGATACTCGATGTCCAATGCTATAGTGTCCAGAATCGAGTATCGAGTATCCAGCATCTAGTATCGTCCATAAAAAATCCCCGCAGATTGCTCTACAGGGATCATTTACTAAACCCGAAATGCGTGTCTTTTATCCTAAGTAAGTTCTCAGGATTTTGCTTCTTGATGTATGTTTCAAACGGCGAATGGCTTTTTCTTTTATTTGGCGCACACGCTCACGAGTCAATTCAAAACGTTCTCCGATCTCTTCTAAGGTCATGGGCGAATCGTTTAAACCAAAGTATAAGCGAATCACATCGGCTTCACGTGGAGTCAGTGAATAAAGTGCTCGCTCAATTTCACGGCGCAATGACTCGGTGATTAAATTATTTTCGGGTGATGGTGCTGCATCTATGCCAGGCATTAAGTCCATTAAGGTACCATCTTCCCCTTGAATCAATGGTGCATCCATCGACACGTGTCGACCTGATGAACGCATGGTGTCCATCACATCATCCACTGAAATATTTAAAACAATAGATAATTCTTCATGGGTTGGTTCACGCTCAAATTCCTGTTCCAACTTGGCAAAAGCGCGGTTAATTTTATTGATGAATCCAATCTTATTCAAAGGCAAACGTACTATACGAGCTTGCTCCGCTAACGACTGAAGAATACTTTGACGAATCCACCAAACGGCATAAGAGATGAATTTGAATCCACGAGTTTCATCAAAACGTTTAGCGGCTTTAATAAGACCTAAATTTCCTTCATTAATTAAATCGCCTAAAGTCAAGCCTTGATTTTGATATTGCTTCGCTACCGAAACCACAAAACGTAAGTTTGCTTTTGTTAAACTTTCTAAAGCCGTGCCGTCGCCTTCTTTAATACGACGTGCTAAACTTGCTTCCTCTTCAGGATTCAATAATTCCACCTTTCCAATTTCTTGTAAGTACTTGTCTAAAGAAGCGGTTTCACGATTCGTTACTTGCTTAGTAATCTTTAACTGTCTCATTATTTTTTTGAATGATTATGGCTTCGTAACGCCGCACGAGGCGATGGGGTTGCGATACACAATTTTTAAGCATGTGATTCAATTGTAAGATTTATTAAACAAAGTTCAATTCATGAAAATTATTGTTGTAAATGAAATGGTATGGTGATTATATTACATTCCATATACAGGTCTGAAAATAAAAAAAGCCTGCTATAAATAGCAGGCTTTCAATAATATAATAAAGAATTGACTAGGCTTGATTCTCAGCTGGAGCCGTTCTTTCTGGACGATTTGTCAACAAAACCTTACGTGACAAGCGATACTTACCCGTTTTCTTATCGATCTCAATTAATTTCACTTGAATAGATTCACCTTCTTTTAAAACACCATCCATAGTAGCAAGGCGTTCATTAGAGATTTCAGAGATATGTAAAAGACCATCTTTTCCAGGCATAAACTCAACGAAAGCACCGAAAGTAGTGATTGTTTTCACTTTTCCTTCGTACACTTCACCTACTTCAGGCTCGGTAACGATTCCACGAATACGAGCTAATGCCGCTTCGATACAAGCTTTATCAGGAGATGCAATTTCAACATGTCCTTCGTTATTGATTTCCTCAATAGTGATGGTTGTACCTGTCATACGTTGGATCTCTTGGATGATCTTTCCTCCTGGTCCTATGATCGCACCAATGTATTCTTTCGCTACACGTAACTTCACAATTCTAGGAGCATGTGGCTTGTAATCTTCAGCAGGAGCAGCGATGGTTTTGTTCATTTCCCCAAGGATGTGTAAACGTCCAGCGCGAGCTTGATTCAAAGCTTCCATTAATATTTCATAAGGCAGACCATCTACCTTCAAATCCATCTGACAAGCACAAATACCTTTTGAAGTACCCGTTACTTTGAAATCCATATCACCCAAGTGATCTTCATCACCTAAGATATCACTTAATACTGCAAAATTTCCTTTGCCATCGGTGATTAATCCCATAGCAATACCAGAGATAGGAGCGGTAATTTTAATACCTGCATCCATCAACGATAAACTCGCCGCACAAACCGTAGCCATAGAAGAAGAACCATTTGATTCTAAAATATCAGAAACAATACGGATAGTATAAGGATTCAAATCTTCAGAAGGCAATACCTGGCGAATGGAGCGGTGTGCTAAATTTCCGTGACCAATTTCACGACGACTTGTTCCGCGGTTAGGCTTCACTTCGCCGGTGCTGAATCCTGGGAAATTATAATGCAACATGAAATTGTTTGATCCTTTTTGCATGGCTTGATCCACCAATTGCTCATCCAACTTAGTTCCTAAAGTAACGGTTGTTAACGATTGAGTTTCTCCACGCGTAAATACCGCTGATCCGTGAGCAGAAGGAAGGTAGCCGATTTCGCTCCAGATAGGACGGATATCGGTCAACCCACGACCATCTAAACGGATACGCTCTTTTAGAATCATATCGCGCATGGCATCAAATTCTACATCGTGATAGTATGTTTTTGCTAACTTCTCTTTTGTTGCACGCTCTTCAACCGACATCGTCGCTAAGAAATCATCCAACACCTTTTTGAAAGCTACTTTACGCTCATTCTTATTGGGGTTGCACTGACGAGCTGCGGCATAAACGCCATCATAACAAGCCTTGTTAACGCGATCACGTAATTCCTCGTCATGGGTCTCATGGCTATAGGTACGTTTGGTAACACCAACCTTCGCAATAAGCTCTTCTTGGGCTTTGCATTGAACCAAAATAGCTTCTTGTGCTACTTTAATTGCTTCTGCCATGTCCTTCTCGTCCACCTCTTTACATTCTCCTTCCACCATCAAAATATCCTTCGCAGTTCCGGCAACGATCAAGTCGATATCTGCTTCTTTCGCTTCGGTGATAGTTGGGTTTACCATGAAAACTCCGTTGATTCTACAAACGCGAACCTCAGAAACGGGACCATTAAATGGAATATCGGAAACGCTTACTGCAGCAGATGCGGCTAAACAAGCGAGGCTGTCGGGAGAAATTTCCATATCGGCAGAGATCAACGTCACTGCGATTTGGATATCTGCGTGATAATCGGAAGGGAAAATAGGACGCATGGCACGATCGATCAAACGGCAAATCAGAATTTCCTGTTCGGTAGGACGAGCTTCACGACGGAAGAATGATCCAGGGATTCGGCCCGCTGACGCGAATTTCTCTTGATAATCAACCGTTAAAGGAAGGAAATCTACACCATCCTTCGCATCTTGAGAAGAAACGACAGTAGCGAGTAACATACAATTGCCCTGACGGACAACAACAGAACCGTGCGCTTGCTTGGCAAGACGGCCGGTTTCAATAGTAATCTCCCTACCATTGGATAGCGGAGAAGAAACGGTAATAGCTTTTGGTTGCATTTTTTTGACAGCTTTAATTATTTATAGACATATATAGATCAGTGTATTGAATTCCTTAGATGGATCATAAATAAGGAAGATTTACTTTGAAATCGTGTTTTTTATTTTGAAAACAACCTGTACAAAATGAGGTTCCAATCCTAAAACACGACTCATAAAAATAAAAAAAGGCAATTCGAAGATTGCCTTTTTATGAGATGCCTGCTCGAGGCTATTACTTACGTATACCGAGTTCTTTGATGATTGCTCTGTAACGATTAATATCTTTTTTGTGAAGGTAGTCTAATAGGCTACGACGCTTACCAACAAAGTTAATTAAGGAGCGCTCTGTAGAGAAATCCTTTTTAAAGGTTTTTAAATGCTCAGTAAGGTGATTAATACGCTCGGTGAACATGGCAATTTGGGCTTCAGAATTACCCGTATTCGTTTCACTTTGACCGTGTTTTAAGAAGATTGCTTTCTTCGATTCAGTTGTTAACAGCATGATATTTTTCCGCTTATATACTTTTTAAGGAGGGCAAAGATAAGAAAGCTTATTGGCATCAACAAGAGATTTGGCAATGTTTTTAACAATTTGGAGTTTTCTGTTGATAGATGTAATTAGCTGAATAAAAGCCATTTGCAAAACTAATAAAATTGGTTTAATATCTTAAGATTCAATTGGAAGGTTTTTAGAGCGTATTTAGTATTAGAAATTAGAGGAATGCCAACTGGTTAAGTCGCTATGTAATGTGATGTAATTGAAATGCCAATCGGTAGAGTCGCCATTTATGATAATAACTTACGAATTCCATCCGATAACGTATGCATACATGATAATGTCTAACGAATTCCAACCAGTAAAGTCGCCATACATAACAATGTCAAACGAATGCTAACCAGTAACGTCGCCATACATGATAATGTCAAACGAATGCAAACTGATAACGTCGCAAACATGATAATGTCAAACGAATACTAACCAGTAACGTCGCAAACATGATAATGTCAAACGAATACTAACCAGTAACGTCGCCATTTATGGCGACGTTACATGAATCCACTCCCGCTAACAGAGCCCACCCTCCGTAAAATTGGATTTCATCCAATTTTACGGAGGGTGGGCTCTATGTAAGTTGAATTTCATATTAAAATCCTAATTCGCAAAATACTTCAACAAATCCGTAATCTTTTTCTTGAGTTCGGTGCGCTTAACAATGAAATCTAAAAAACCGTGCTCGAGGAGAAACTCTGAAGTTTGAAATCCTTTGGGAAGGTCTTTGCCGATGGTTTCTTTTACAACTCTTGGACCCGCAAAACCAATTAATGCACCTGGCTCAGCGATGTTTAAATCGCCCAGCATGGCGAAAGATGCCGTAACTCCACCGGTCGTGGGATCAGTCACAAAAGAGATATAGGGAAGTCCGGCAGCAGAAAGTTGAGTGAGTTTAGCTGAGGTTTTCGCCATTTGCATCAATGAATACGCCGCTTCCATCATGCGAGCACCGCCCGATTTAGAAATGATCATGAATGGCGTTTTATTGAGGATGGAATAATTAATCGCTCTAGCTATCTTTTCTCCCATCACTGAACCCATAGAACCACCAATGAACTTAAAATCCATACAAGCAATGGTAAGC
>CAIXTT010000323.1 GCA_903922455.1 uncultured Bacteroidota bacterium
AAGGAAACGGCTACTGAACAGATGGTGCAATTGCTAGCCTCTGAAGATGTATTGATAAAATTAGCGGATGCATTTAACTTGTACAAGCATTATAACATTGATAGCGCCGGAGCATACCCCCGCTTTGAAATGTTAAAACGGTTGCAGGAAAATGTGTCTGTATCTAAAACAGAGTATGAGTCGATTGAAATTAGTGTAATTGATGAGAATCCAATAACGGCTGCGGCTATGTGTGATTCTATTCTTTCATTTGTTGATCAAAAAGCAATAAGTTTAGTTCGATTTCGGGCTACTGAAGTTGTAAATATTGTTGGAAAACAAATGAGGGATAAAAAAGCGGAAGTTGATTCGTTAGAGAACGCTATCAAAGAAATAAGAACTCAATACGGCATTACGGAATTTGAAAATATGGTGGAAGGATTTTCCAGAGAATATTATCGCGCTGTTGGTTCCGGTGGTGCAAACTCTAAACTTGAATCAACCCGTAAAAATTTAGAGGAAAAAGGCGGAGAATACGTTTTCTTAAAAGAGCTCTTGTGGAAAGTAAGAGGAGAATATATCACTTACAAACTGAGCTATGAGCAAGCTTTAACCGACACTAAAAAAGAAATGAAATTTCACAATGTTATTTCAAAGGCAACACCACCTGAGCGTAAAGATTCTCCTAAACGTACTTTAATTATGTTAATGTTCACAGCGGGCATGATGTTATTTGCACTGCTGGTGATGATCTATCAGGAACATTTTAAAAATCGTTTCGACAAAGAACTAAATTCTTAACAAGAATGAACAGTTCGCTGCTCTCTACTAAATTTAGCAAGGACCAACTTCAGTGGTTTTATGCTTTAGTAGCGCTCTTCGCTCTCTTTTTAGGATGGGGAATGTTAAAGGGAATGGTGTTTTTAGCCGGATTACCTGTGGTCTTTTTTATTCTTCTGCTGATGATCTTTCGCCTAGACGCAATTATTTTTCTTTCAGTTCTCATTACTCCACTCTCTCTCAATTTAGCTCAAACAAGCATTGGTATTGGTGTTAGCTTACCTTCAGAACCGCTCATGTTTGCGCTATTTATTATTTTTTGGTTAAAAGTTTTTTTAGATGGTGGATTAGATGAGCGAATAATAAAACATCCTGTTACTATTATTATTTTATTACATCTTTTATGGTATACGATTACTTCATTTACGAGTACTATGCCCTTGGTTTCTTTTAAGTCGACATTAGCTCGCTATTGCTATATCAGCGTCTTTTACTTTATGCTCCTTTACTTATTTTCAAAAAAAGAAAACATCAGTAAATTTATTTGGTACTATACTATTCCGCTACTTTTAGTCATTGGGTATACCATCCTCAATCACGCTAATGCAGATTTCAGTGAAGAGATTGCGCATACTGCTATGACTCCATTCTATAATGACCATACCGCTTATGCTGCAGTACTTTGCTTTTTTATTCCGGTGATGCTAGCCTTTGCTGTTGATAAGACTCGCACGAAAAAGATAAGAATTATTTCAGGCATTGTTCTAGCCATTTTGATAACCGCAACCATCCTTAGTTATACTCGAGCAGCTTGGGTAGGATTAATAGCTGCACTTTGTTGTTATCTAGTGTTTATACTTCGATTAAAATCAGCATTAATATATAGTGGGTTCATTTTATTGATTCTTTTAGCATTCCTTTTCCGTACTCAAATCACGATGCAGTTAGAGAGTAACGAAAAAGTTTCGTCGGATGATTATGCAGCGCATGTGCAATCGATCGGAAATATTTCGAGTGACGATTCCAATATTGAACGTTTAAACCGATGGGCTTGTGCGTTAAGAATGTTCGCTGATCGGCCTATCTTTGGTTTTGGACCGGGAACGTATATGTTCAAGTATGGTGCCTATCAAAAATATTCTGAACGTTCGGGCATCAGCACTAACTTCTCGGAAGGCGGAGGATCACACAGTGAGTATTTAGGACCTCTTTCCGAGCAAGGATTCATGGCTCCAATTCTATTTTTAGGATTAATTGTTGCCGTGGCTCAAAGCACATCTAACTATTTAAAGCGTACTACAAATTATTCAAATGTATTATTAGCAAGAGGAATTTTATTAGGCTTGGTCACCTATTGGGTGCACGGTGTGCTTAATTATTTTTTAGATACCGAAAAAGCATCCGTACCTTTTTGGGGATTTATTGCCGTATTGGTTGCGTTA
>CAIXTT010000324.1 GCA_903922455.1 uncultured Bacteroidota bacterium
AAGTTTCATATTATCTATAAATTGGTCAAATAAATAGGCTGCATCGTGAGGTCCTGGACTAGCTTCGGGATGATATTGTACTGAAAAACAGCTTTTACTAATCATTCTCATTCCTGCTACAGTGCCATCATTTAGATGTAAGTGGGTAATTTCAAAATCAGGATGTTGTTCTAATTCTTCTTTATTTACTGCAAAACCATGATTTTGAGAAGTGATTTCTCCTTTCCCAGAAATTACATTTTTTATTGGGTGATTGATTCCTCTGTGACCGTTAAACATTTTATAGGTAGAAATTCCATTGGCTAAAGCAATCATTTGATGTCCTAAGCAAATTCCGAAAACGGGAATATTGGTTGTTAGAATTTGACGAGTCACTTCCTGAACTTCTTTTAGTGGATCTGGATCTCCAGGGCCGTTGGAAAGAAAGTAGCCATCAGGATTAAATGCTTTTAATTCTTCAAATGAAGTGTTGTATGGAAATACTTTTATGTAACAATCTCTAGCTTCTAGGCATCTTAAGATATTGGTTTTTATTCCTAAATCTAAAGCTGCAATTTTATAGGTTGCTTTTTCATTTCCAAAGAAATAAGGTGTTTTCGTTGAAACTTTAGAAGCCAATTCAAGTCCCTTCATGTTGGGAACTAAGGCTAATTTGGCTTTTAGTTCTTCTATTGGGGTTCCGTCAGTACATATTACTGAGTTCATGGCGCCATTATCGCGAATATAACTGACTAATGCTCTAGTATCCACATCTGAAATTGCTACTAAATTTACTTTTTCAAAATAGTCGTATAGGCTTTCGGAAGCGTCGGGTCTAGAATAGTTGAAACTAAAATTCTTACAAACCAATCCTGCTATTTTTATTCCGTCAGAATCGACTTCGTTTTTATGGACTCCATAATTTCCAATGTGTGGATTGGTAGCTACCATTATTTGTCCGAAATAAGAGGGATCGGTAAAAATTTCTTGGTAACCGGTCATTCCAGTATTAAAACAAACTTCTCCGAATGCAGTCCCTTCTATACCTATGGATTTTCCGTGAAAAATAGTTCCGTCACTGAGGAGTAAAATTGCAGGTTTTCTGTTTGAGTATTTCATTTTCTTTTTGTTGTGTTGTGGTTACAAATTTAATTCAAAATATGATGCTATAAAAATTAATTTATCGAGAGGCCTAAAAATTTCTTTTACTCCTGATAGCAATGAAAATCCCTCATAATTGTTAGGTACGAAGCAATTATGAGGATTGCAATGGATAGCAGGGAAATGAATTTTTGAGAATGCCTGAAAAAAAAGTTCAAAAAAAAAGGACAAACTAATTAAAGTATGTCCTTTTCTATTTATTGATAATGAAATCATTATTCTTCAGCGGTTTTATCATCAGCTTTTGCCTCTGGAGCTTCTGTTTCAGTTTCTACCACTTCTGGAGCTTCAACTTCTGCTTCAACTTCAACTTCTGCTTCTGGAGCTTCTGCTTCAACTTCTGGAGTATTCACTTCAGCTACTGGAGCTTCTGCTTCTTCAACCTCTGGAGTATTGACTTCAGCTACTGGAGCTACTTCAACTTCATCTGCTTTTTTAGCTTTTCCACCTCTACGGCTTTTGGCTTTTTTAACTTCTTTTTTACCACCGTTGTAAAGTTCGTTAAAATCTACTAATTCGATCATTGCCATATCGGCATTATCTCCTAAACGATTTCCAACTTTGATGATACGAGTATATCCACCTGGACGATCTCCAACTTTAGCAGCTACGTCTCTGAACAAATCAGTTACTGCATATTTGCTACGTAAGTATGAAAAAACGATACGTCTATTGTGAGTGGTATCTGCTTTTGATTTTGTAATTAAAGGCTCAACGAATTGTTTTAGCGCTTTTGCTTTAGCAACAGTTGTATTAATACGTTTGTGCTCGATTAGAGAACAAGCCATATTTGCCAACATAGATTTTCTATGTGCGGTCTGTCT
The DNA here is from genome assembly GCA_903922455.1 of uncultured Bacteroidota bacterium. Classification (GTDB taxonomy): domain Bacteria; phylum Bacteroidota; class Bacteroidia; order AKYH767-A; family OLB10; genus JAJTFW01. The sequence continues at coordinate 1,965 of CAIXTT010000324.1, forward strand.
GCTTAAATGATTGAATTTTTTTCCGTGTCTCATTGTATGTTAAATTTAACCTCGCCGAAGCGGGATTAGATTATTCTTTATCTAATTTGTATTTTGCTAAGTCCATTCCGAAGGTTAAATTTTTAATAGCCACTAGTTCGTCTAGTTCTGTTAAAGATTTTTTACCGAAATTACGGAATTTCATTAGGTCATTTTTGTTGAATGATACTAAGTCACCAAGAGTATCAACTTCAGCTGCTTTCAAACAATTTAATGCTCTTACAGATAAATCCATATCAACAAGCTTCGTTTTAAGTAATTGTCTCATGTGTAATGATTCTTCATCATAAGAATCTGTTTGAGCAATTTCATCGGCTTCAAGTGTAATTCTTTCATCAGAAAACAACATGAAGTGGTGGATTAAAACTTTGGCAGCTTCAGTTAAGGCATCTTTAGGATTAATAGATCCGTCAGTTTTAATTTCAAAAACTAATTTTTCATAATCTGTTTTTTGCTCAACACGGAAGTTTTCAATTGCATACTTCACATTTTTTACTGGCGTAAAAATGGAGTCTGTAAAAATGGTTCCAATTGCTGCATTTTGTTTTTTGTTTTCTTCTGCAGGAACGTATCCTCTACCTTTTTCAAGTGTTAATTCGAAGTTCAAATTTACTTTTTTATCAAGGTTACAGATTACTAATTCTGGGTTAAGAACTTGGAAACCGGAGATGAATTTTTGAAAATCACCAGCAGTTAATTGTTCTTTACCTGTTACTGAAATCGTTACAGATTCATTATCTACCTCTTCAATTTGACGTTTGAAACGTACTTGTTTAAGATTTAGGATAATTTCTGTTACGTCTTCAACAACTCCAGGAATTGTAGAAAATTCGTGATCTACACCTTCTATACGAACAGATGTGATTGCGTAACCTTCTAGTGCAGAAAGTAAAACTCTTCTAAGTGCATTACCAACAGTCAATCCATAACCAGGTTCTAAAGGTCTAAATTCGAATTTACCTTCAAAATCGTTAGAATCGATCATGATAACTTTATCGGGTTTCTGAAAATTAAATATTGCCATAATTTCGACTAAGTCAATTAATTATTTATTGTACAACTCTACGATTAATTGTTCTTTAATATTTTCTGGAATCTGCAATCTTGCAGGAACAGAAACAAAAGTACCTTCTTTAAGATCGTTATTAAAAGTAATCCACTCATATACATGAGATGAATTAGATAAAGAACGCTCAATAGCTTCTAATGATTTAGATTTTTCACGAACCGCTACTTTATCACCAGCTCTTAGGTGGTAAGAAGCGATATCTACTACTTCACCGTTTACGGTAATGTGTCTGTGAGAAACTAATTGTCTTGCACCTCTTCTAGATGGAGCGATACCCATTCTAAAAACAACATTGTCAAGTCTAGCTTCACATAATTGTAGAAGAACTTCACCTGTTACCCCTTTAGTAGCAGAAGCTTTTTTAAAT
>CAIXTT010000325.1 GCA_903922455.1 uncultured Bacteroidota bacterium
TCATCTTCTAGCGACCCACAACTTTTATCAATTCCCAAAATTTGCGCTGATGATAACGTGATGCATTGCAAGGCTTCTTCTTTTGACAAACCATATCCTGCCACTGTTCCCGCTTGAAATCCCAAATTGCGCTGTTGCCAAAACCCTTCATCGGTGATACTGACTGTAATTCCAGCTTTGAATAAAATTCCTGGCAATTTATAAGACATATCAACATCATCATCTTCACGATAAGGCAGTGCATGCGTACGTGTTATTATTACAGGAACATTTTTTTCTTTCAATAAATCTACCACTCTCCAACTATCGTTACCACCCACAATGACTATTTTTAATTTGTACTTATCGCCGAAGTTAATGGCTTCAATAATTTCTCTCGCAAATTCACAACGCACGTATAGATTCATACTGCCATCAAATAAACCTTTCATGGCTTCTAAGCTTCTGTTTTTTACAGATGGATTCGATTTAGCATACCCCGCCGCGTCGTCGAATTGTGTGTACAACGATTGCATCGCTTTTTCATTCTTTGTTTTTTGCTCTGCTTCTGCATCCGGTGTAGCCATTCGCTGTTGACGCATCGATGGCCAATTCACCCAAATACCATCATCGGCTTTTACCATTGCATCTTCCCAATTCCATGCATCCAATTGCACCACGGAAGAAGAACCGCTTAACAAGCCACCCTGCGGAGCCACTTGCGCCATCAAGACTCCGTTGTCACGTACCGTAGGAATGACTCTTGAATCGGGGTTGTAAGCGATCAATGTTCGTGCACTTGGATTGAGACTTCCACTTTCTCTGTAATCATTGGTAGCTCTCACCGCCTCCAAATCACTCAATCCTAAAATAGAATTTAAAGCAATAAAGCCCGGATACGCATGTTTGTCGTTTACGTAAATAATGGTATCAAAAGCTTTTGGATCGGGACGAAATCCTTTTGCATCCATTACAAAACTTAGCTTCCCGCCTGTGATGCCAATGGCGCTCACGGGGATCATTTTTCCATTGCCAATATGCGCAGTTGCACCTAATAATAATATGCGTTGGTTATTTGCTGTTGCTGGTGCGGGACGTTGCGCCATCACCGCTTGAGAAATCAATAATAATAGTATAAATATCTTTTTCATGGTTGGTCAAATTAATGTGGTGCGTGTTCCATATCGTTACAATGGTATTCTTCGTGTGGTGCACTTCCGCCTTTTTGTGTAGCTCCACCCGCTGCTTTATCGTCTTGCATCTTTTTAATAATGCGTTGTCGTTCTGTTTGTATATCGGCGCGAAGTTGTTCATCACGCTTTAAATCAAAATAGCATATACCATCAACAAAAGTTTTCACGGGGGTTGAATAGACCGACAATGGCGGACCATTCCATAATACTACATCGGCATCTTTTCCTATTTTAATACTTCCTACTTTTTCACTTACATGCAATAGTTTCGCAGGATTCAGCGTAACGAACTTCAGAGCTTCTTCCTCTGAAATATTTCCATATTTGCAAGCTTTGGCCGCTTCTTGATTTAATCGTCGAGCCATTTCTGCATCATCGCTATTAAATCCTGTTACTACTCCTACGTTGTGCATAATCGCTCCATTGTATGGAATGGCCTCAATTACTTCATACTTGTACGCCCACCAATCAGAAAAAGAAGAAGCCCCTGCACCATGTGTCTTCATCTTATCGGCTACTTTATATCCTTCCAAAATATGAGTAAACGTATTTACACGAAATTGAAATGAATCGGCAACATGCATCAACATATTAATTTCACCTTGCTGATAACTATGGCAAGTAATGAATCTTTTCTTATTTAATATTTCAGCCAATGCATCTAATTCTAAATCGCGACGTGGTGCCATTCCTTTCGATTTGCTTAAATTAAATTTCTTCCAATTGGCATCGTATTCTTTTGCTCTCGTAAACGCATCAATGTAAATTTGCTCTACTCCCATTCGTGTTTGCGGATAGCGGTTAACGTTATTATCACCCCAATTCGATTGCTTTACATTTTCTCCTAAAGCAAACTTGATAAAACCATCTGCACCCTTAAATTTCATTTCTTCCGCTGTTTGTCCCCAACGCAATTTTATTAAGATGGTTTGTCCGCCAACAGCATTCGCACTTCCATGTAATAAATGTGAAGTAGTTACTCCACCTGCTAACTGTCGATAAATATTGATATCATCTGGATTAATTACATCACCAATTCGAACTTCAGAAGTCACACTTTGCGTTCCTTCATTCACGCCTTCGTTGATGGCAATATGAGAATGTTCGTCGATGATTCCAGGTGTCACATGCATTCCAGTGCCATCAATCATTTCCATTCCATCATATTTAATTTTATCGGTATCACTAAACTTTCCAACGGCAATAATTTTTCCGCCTTTGATGATCACATCTGCATTTTGCAAGATGCCTTGATCTTCGCATGTCCATACCGTTACATTCTTAATCCATACATTTCCTGCAGATGGAATATCCGCTTTCGATTTCCATCCGTAAGCCATGTTCGGAAGCCATGTTTGTGGCATCACAAATGCTGAATCTTTCTTGATAGTATCTTTCTTTGCTTCCGATGGGCCCATCTTTTCCGCCGACCAAGTCATCCATTTGCCCTCTGGATTTTGTGCTTGTCCGCTGATTCGACTTCCGTTCAAATTAAAACTTCCATTTAATCGATACGCTCCTTTTCCCTTTTTAGGCTCGAAACGAAATGTCCATTGCGAGTTAAAGGAAGTTGCTTCTACTTTTACCTTGATGGTATCGCGTTGCAATATCCATTCAGGTGCAAATTGATCACCGCTAGCAGATAAATTCCATCCTTGCAACGTATCTAAAGTTAACTTGTATTTATTTCGAATCTCAATACTATCTGGATTCTTGATGATGTATCGCTCTCCAGAAATCCAGTGCTCCACTATTACATTTTCCTTTTCAAAA
>CAIXTT010000326.1 GCA_903922455.1 uncultured Bacteroidota bacterium
CGTCCTTCTAACTTTCATTTTCCTAAAATTACATGCCGAACCCGTAGTAAGCTCTCATTCCGTTGGGGTAAACCCCTTCGATGAGAACTCCTCCTTTTTTATTGTTTAAGTAATTGGTCAGCTCTTCAACACTTCCTACAGGCTTATTGTCGATGGAAACAATAATAAAACCTTCTTTTATTCCTGCACTTTTTAGTTTTCCGGTCGACAAATCTTTCACCTTAATCCCTTTAGAAATATTGAGTTTGTCCAATTCAGAGTCAGAAAGGGAAACTAAAGTAGCCCCTAGCATTGAAATCGATTCGTTCTTTACCACTTTAGTATTTCCGTCTTTATTACGAAGCGTAACGGCATAAACTTTTTCATTACCACTTCGCATCACGGTTACATCAATTGTATCGCCGGGACGATAGCGTCCCACTTGCTCCTGCAATTCTGGAGACGATTTTATAAGACTTCCATTTATAGAAGTGATCACGTCGCCTTCTTTAATTCCAGCGGATTCCGCTGCACCATCTTCAGTAATTCCGTTTACATAAACACCTTGAAGTGATTTAATTTCTTTTTCCTTGGCAAACTCCGAGTCCAAATCGCGAATACTTACACCAATAAAACCCCTTTGAACAGTTCCATATTCCATCAAATCGTTCACCACCTTTTTCACAATGTTTACGGGGATCGCAAAGGAGTAACCAGAATATGATCCTGTATTTGATGCAATGGCCGCATTAATTCCAATTAATTCACCTCTTGTATTGACTAAAGCACCGCCTGAATTTCCAGGATTTACTGCAGCATCGGTTTGAATAAACGATTCAATAGGAAACTTTTGATTGGGAAGAATATGAATATTTCTTGCCTTTGCAGAAATGATTCCAGCTGTTACAGTAGATGTTAAGTTAAATGGGTTTCCTACTGCTAACACCCATTCACCCACTTTTACCTGATCTGAATTTCCCCAAGCTGCAAAGGGTAAATTATTCGCTTCCACTTTTAAAAGAGCAAGGTCGGTAGAAGGATCAAGGCCAATCACCTTTGCTTTGTAGGATTCTTTATTATCCAGCGTTACATTTACTTCATCCCCATTTTCAACTACGTGGTTATTGGTTACGATGTACCCATCTTCCGAAATAATAACTCCAGAACCTGTACTTTGCTGTGGTGGCATTTCACGCGGATTGGGATTCCCCCAGAAAAAACTGAATGGATCCACCATATGATTCCCCATACTTTGACTAGGATACGTTGTGGTGACGTGAACTACAGTTGGTACTGAGGCTTCTGCTGGCAAAATAAAGTCAATTGGCGCAGCACTTAGCCCTGAATAATTAACTTGATGAAACCCATTGTTGGTTTTGTTAAAACCAGAATGCCCATTCCGAGAATGATCGTCAAAGTGATTTACAATACCGGCACCTACCATTCCTGCTGAGATTGCAAGGGTTACAAATAGAATACTTTTGGTTTTAGAATTCATAATTTTTAGATATTTATTTTAAGTCTTTATACGTTTGATAAGGCAAAAATATTTTCTCGAAAATGAATCCTAAATGAATTTAACATTGATTTAACGCTTAAACGAACTGCATTTGAAGACATTTTTGATTTATAAAAAACACTAACTTTACAACGATGCAATTGTCTTTCAGTAAATACCAAGGAACAGGGAACGACTTTATAATTTTAGATAGTTGGAATTCAGAAATTTCGATTTCTGCTGAACAAGTTAAACTCGCTTGCGATCGAAGATTTGGTATTGGGGCTGATGGTCTTATGATTATTAAAAAGCACCCCATCTTTGATTTTGAAATGATTTATTATAATGCAGATGGTTTACTCAGTTCCATGTGCGGCAATGGAGGACGTTGTTTAGTGCATTTTGCATTTGAAAAGAAATACATTGGAACTTCCACTCAATTTTTAGCCATTGATGGAGTTCATGAAGCGGATGTTTTGCCTAATCATATTGTTTCACTTAAGATGAATGCTGTTTCTGCCATCGAAAAAAGAAATGATGATTTTTATTTGAATACAGGATCTCCTCATTTTGTTTTGAAAGTAGATGAAATTCATTCGTTGGATGTAGTGGAAGGTGGAAGAAAAATTCGGTATAATGAAGAATTTAAAAATAAAGGTACCAATGTAAATTTTGTACAAGAGTTAGAAGATGGTATTATGGTTCGCACTTATGAAAGAGGAGTTGAAAATGAAACGTTGAGTTGCGGAACGGGAGTGACCGCCGCTGCATTAGTTGCTGCGGATTTGTTCAATAAAGAAAAAAGAAAAACAGAATCAATAAATATTAAAACATTAGGTGGTTCTTTAAAGGTAACTTTCAATCGAAACGAAAATATATTTGACGAAATTAGATTGATTGGACCTGCTATATTTGTATACGAAGGATCAATAAAATTATGATACGAGGGAATTCCATATTACTAAGAGCGCTCGAGCCAAAAGACGTTGACTTAATGATGATCTATGAAAACGATCCGGAGGTTTGGCCAGTGAGCGGGACCATCACACCTTATTCGAAGTATACGCTTGAACAATATTATGCAAATGCTACTCAAGATATTTTTGTAGCTAAGCAATTAAGACTTGCCATCGAAATCATCACGGAAGTTCCTGGAATGGAAATGACGATTGGATATATTGATTTGTTCGACTTCGATCAATTGCATCGGCGCGCAGGTGTTGGTATTTTGATTGGAGATAAAGGTCAACGACGTAAAGGTTATGCCTCTGAAGCACTTTATTTAATGGTAAAGCATTGTTTTAATACACTAAACTTACATCAGCTATTTTGTCATATTGACAATCGCAACGAAGGGAGTTTGCGTTTATTTTCTAAAATAGGATTTAGAACCTGTGGTGTGATGCGCGACTGGCTTGCTTATGATGGACAATGGCATAACGTAACTGTACTTCAACTCATCCGACCAACGGTAATTGTATAATATTGAAACAAAGACTTATTTCTGCAGGGTTGGTTCTGACAGTTTTTGTACTGTGCTTTTTGAATTGGTATTGTAATTCATCAGAAAAAAAGAAGGACGAGGAACGTACTACCTATGCAGGATTAAGTGACTCTGCACGGTATGTAGGAATGGAAACGTGTAAAGGTTGTCATTCAGGAGTGCATGAATCTTTTAGTCATACTGGCATGGGTTTGTCCTTTGATACAGCTAGCAAGAAAAAATCATCAGGCAATTTTTCAGGTCATCCACAAATCTATGATGCCGATAAAAATTTATTTTATCATCCGTACTGGAAAGGCGATTCATTGTATTTTAAAGAATACAGAATGGAAGGGAAGGATACTGTTTTTAGTCGGGAAGAGAATATACGTTATATTGTAGGTTCTGGTCAACATACGAACTCGCATATCTGGGAAAGTAATGGATATTTATTTCAGGCACCCATGACTTTTTATACGCAGAAAGGAAAATGGGATTTACCACCAGGATTTGAAGATGGGAACAACACTCGTTTTGGAAGAAAAATTGGATTAGAATGTATGAGTTGTCATAATGCCTATCCAGAATTTGTTCCTGGATCTGAAAACAAATTCAGCTTGGTAAAAAATGGAATCGATTGCGAGCGATGTCACGGTCCGGGAAGCATTCACGTAAAAGAAAAATCATCGGGAATATTAATTGATACTTCTAAATTTATTGATTATTCCATTGTTAATCCATCTAAGCTTCCGATAGATCTTCAATTCGATTTATGTCAACGGTGCCATATCCAAGGGAACGTTGTGTTAAATGAAGGGAAATCATTTTTTGATTTTAAACCAGGAATGAAATTGTCGGAGGTAATGAATGTTTTTATGCCGGTTTATAAAAACAACGACGAGCAACACATCATGGCTTCCCATGCAGAACGTTTGAAAATGAGTAAATGCTTTTTAGTAGTATCGGAAAGAGAAAAAAGTAAAAAATCGGAGAAAGATCTCCATCCATTCAAAAACGGTTTAACGTGCATTACCTGTCACAATCCACATGTTTCGGTTAAAAAAACGGATAAATCCATCTTTAATACAGCTTGTTCCAATTGTCATCAAACGGGTAAAGATCCCTTGTGCACTGAAAAATTTGAGATCAGAAAAAAGAGTGCTGACAATTGTATAAGTTGTCATATGCCACAACATGGAGCTTCCGACATTCCTCATGTAAGCGTACATGATCATCGCATTGGAATTCATCATGAAGTAGCAGAAGAACCAAATAAAATAAGAGAGTTTTTGGGAATCGTCTGTATCAACAACGGGGAAACTTCAAATCAAGTAAAAGCACAAGCTTATATCAATTATGTGGAAAAATTTGGTATGAATAAAAGCTTACTCGACTCGGCACTAAAATATGTAAGTGACAATACGCAAGTTTCTTTAGAAAAAAATATTCATCAATTGATTCAGATCGCTTATTTAAAAGTAAATTCA
>CAIXTT010000327.1 GCA_903922455.1 uncultured Bacteroidota bacterium
ACGAATCTAAACTAATTCGCTTAAACGCTAATGGATTTTCATGAACAAATCTAAACTAGTTCGCAAATATTATACTTGATTATCCTGTGTGAATATTAAAATGATTTTTGAGAGAGAAGTCAATAAGGGCTAAGATAATACCTGATGCAAGAAGGTTTCGAATCGATTCGTCCCAAGGCACCTCAATTTGAAACCTGAAAGCCTCAGACCAAATATTTCTACTTTTCAACCAAACTAAATGTTATTATTTCAGGTATGAATCCTTAAGGATTTCTCAATGCAGTGATTTCGTGAATTAGCGAATACGTATAAATTCGTAATTCGTACATTCGTATCGATTCGTAATTCGTATCCCGTCAAGTTCGTGTCCCCTAATAAGCTCCCTCCGGCAATTTTTCCTCTCCTAAAAAATAAGGTTCCGTATCAAATAAATACAAGTCGAGTAACATCGCCACTCTAGCAAAATATTCACGCAATTCAACGGTCCAGGTATATTCCGATGGTGGATCGCTAGCTACATAAGCTATTGCATCTATGTCATGATGTCGAGCAATATAAACGGCTCTTCGTCCGTGAAATTCCTGAGAGATAATAATGAATCGATTTAGTTTAAATACTTTCTTTCCTCTCACTACTGAGTCGAGGGTTCTGAATCCAGCAAAATCCATTACGATAACGCTATCGGGTATACCCATTCGCAAAAGTTCTTTTCGCATTTCTCTTGGCTCGTTATAACTGAAGTATCGATTATCACCACTCAATAATAAATATTGAACTTTTCCAGAGTAAAATAAAGCTTTAGCTGCTTGAATTCGATTGTAGAAAAATGGATTTGATTTACCAGACGAAGTATACCGACTAGTACCTAATACCAATCCAACCCGATTGGTTGGAACGTCGCTCAAGTTTCTGTAGATGTATTTATCGGTTTCAACATTCACTTTTTTATTGGCATAAATTAGAGCAGACAAAGACAATAAAAAAACGACTGCAACAGAAATTGAAATCGCTTTCCTTTTGCGAAGGAAAAATTCTTGAATTTTATTAAAGTATTTGGTTACCGTATTCTTCATTCTAACCTGTTTCTTTTCGTAAGATGAGCACATCCATCAAAAGAAAAAAAGTTTGAACAAATTTAAGTCAATTCTTTTGTGGTTATTGTCAATTTATAAATTGATACCAACAATGAGATTGAAAAATGTAAAAGTAATACCAATTGCCATTTTTTTAACACAGTAAATATATTGTATTACACCGACATACGTAGGAATGCTTTAAGAAATTCGACTATTTTGTATGTAGTGTTGGTATAATTGAGATTATTGCTTTCGATTTACTTGTCTAAATTATGCTGAATTATTTTTTCTGAAAATCATCCAATTAAAGAAGAGCACAACCACCAAAATGGTTGGAAGTATTCTGAAATTAAATTCATGCCATACGGTATATTCTCTCAGTATATCTAATCCCCAAAAAGTAAAGGAAATCCACATCAACTCAACAGAAGATTTTTTCCATTTGTTTAAAAAAGATAAATCATTACCATTATCAATTCTATCGACCATCATCCATCTTAACAAATAGGGTTGAGCCAATAGCAGTAGGATGATGGAAATTGGACTTATTATTTTATGCATGGAAAAGAGAAGAGGTCCAGCCCACATTTCTAAAAAGTGCTTTTCTTTTTGGAGCCATCCTTTTGGGTGGATTAAAGCTAGTAAAAGATGTACTAAACTCATCAAAATAGCAATGCTTGAGACAGTCTTTGCAGTTAAAGGAAACACTAATGCATAATTTGCTAAGAAAACAGAAAGTATAGAAATTAGCACAATTATACTATAGGTCAATATTTTACGCATCTATCTTTGGACTTAATGTTGGGTTTGTCATAGTCAATAGATTTAGTTTAAAGAGGTAAGGTTCATATTAATTTTTAACTATATTTCCGCCCAAGCATAATGCGAAATTAATAAAGGTGAAATATGGCGTCTGCAAAGAATAAGAAAAAAGCAGTAGCGACAAAGAAAGTGATTAAAAAGGCTGCTCCCAAAAAAGCAGGAAAACCGGTTGCGAAAAAACCGATAAAGAAAGTCGCTTCTACTAAAGTCGTTAAAAAAGCAGCGTCCGCAAAGACAGCCGTTAAGAGTAAATCTGTAGTAAAGAAAACGGTTGCCGCTCCTAAAAAAGTGGTTGCTACAAAGCAAAAAGCGGTTGCGAAAATGCCAGTGAAGAAAGTTCCTGCTAAATCACCTGTTAAAGCTTCTGTTAAGGCTTCTGTTAAAGCTCCTGTTAAAGCTCCTGTTAA
>CAIXTT010000328.1 GCA_903922455.1 uncultured Bacteroidota bacterium
GAAGTACAGTGCGTTGCACAGACTTCTGGGCGAAGCCTCGCGACACCAACCCACTAATCCAATTATTTACCAATCCACCAATTCACCAATCCACCAATCCACCCCAGAAGTACAGTGCGTTGCACAGACTTCTGGGCGAAGCCTCGCGAAACCAATCCACCAATCCAATTATTTACCAATCCACCAATCCACCAATCCACCAATCCACCAATTCACCAATTCACCAATTGTCATGGGAGGCTCAACCACGTTTGTATCGGATAATGGTCACTCAACTTTACTTCTTTCGTATGGAAAGAGTAGGTCTGAAATTCAGAACTGTGTAAAATATAATCAATACGGAACTTAACCAACAAACTAAAATAGGTACTTCCAAATCCTTCTCCTTTTTCAGTAAATGAATCTTTTAAATCTTTCTTTATAGTTTGATACGGATAGGAGTAAGGTGTGTCATTAAAATCTCCACAAACTAAAACAGGGTAGGGGCTTTGTTCAATATGCGCTCTCAAAATATCAGCTTGGTCACTTCTTAGGATAACAGCTTTGCGTATACGTCTTAATATGCTTTTTGTGTTTTTTAATTTTTTGTCATTCACAATGCTGTCCGTATTTTCAATGAATTCGTATTCGTTTTTTTTGAAATGATTTGATTGTAAATGTGTATTGTAAACGCGAACGGTGTCTTTGTTGATGACTAAGTCAGAGTATAAACAAAAGTTGGATTTTCCTTCTGTAAAGAACAAAGTGCCTTCATTGATAATTGGATATTTGGTAAAAGTAGCTATACCCCAATGATGTGCTTTGCGTAAGGTGATGGAATACTTAATGGAACTATGCGGTAGCTTTAATAAATCTTTCATTGCTTGGTTGTTTTGAAAGTCTCCTTCATCACTATGAAAATATTCTTGAATGCATAAAATATCTGGATGCTCTCCTTCTAAATAATCAAAGATTTTTTTTCTGGTTTTTAAATTCCCTGTCCAGTTGTATAGATCAAAGAGTCGAACATTATAAGAAAGTACTTTGAATGAATTCTTGGGTGGTTTTACATCAAACTTTGCAAGGGCAGGTTGATAAAGCATGCTGCATTTATCATAACCAATTAAAATAATGGCTGCCGACAAAACAATAAGTCGATGTCTACGTAATCCCCAATAAATCAAAAAGAAAATGTTGAAAAGTAGAAAAACAGGATATAAATTAGCTAGTATACCAACAGGCCAAAAAACTACTGGATTGATGGATGATGATGCCTGCGTGATGAGCAGCATAATAGCAACCAAAACATTTAGAAAGAAAAGTATTCTCCCTGTTCGGTTGATATTTACCACGCTTTCCGGCTTTTTCAATTGACTCATTGTCCAATATTGTTGGCATAAAGTACGTTAAAATTTATCATAATTTTCTTTCTTCATTCGCCTACCTTTGCACAAATGAATTCCCTGAAATTAGGCTTCTCGCCTTGTCCAAATGATACTTTTATTTTCGATGCATTGTTACATCAACGATTTCCTTTTCCCTATAAACTAGATGCTAATTTGTTTGACGTTGAGAAATTGAATCGTTTGGCTTTGTCTGCTGAATTGGAAATTAGTAAGTTGAGTTTTGCAGCTTATGCCTCGGTTTCCGATAAATACCAAATTTTAAATTCAGGAGCCGCTTTAGGTCGAAATTGCGGCCCCTTGTTAATCTCAAAGAACGCTATCGATTTGCAAAACATGGACTCCCTAAAAGTAGCTATACCGGGAAAGTACACTACTGCCAATTTGCTGTTGAGCATCTTTTTTCCTCATTTAACGAACAAGATGGAAGTCGTTTTTTCGGATATTGAAGATGGTGTTTTGAGCGGTGATTTCGACATCGGACTCATTATCCATGAAAGTCGATTTACTTACGCTGAAAAGGGTTTGCTGAAAGTGGCAGATTTGGGCGAATGTTGGGAACGTAAATTTTCTAAGCCTATTCCCTTGGGCTGCATTGCAATACGTAGAGATTTGCCCCAAGAGCTGAAAGAATCCATCCAAAGAGGAATTGCTGAAAGTGTTAAATGGGCATTTGAACATCCTCAAGATTCCAGAGATTATATTCAAAAACACGCACAAGAATTGTCACGCGAAGTTCAAGAAAAGCATATTGAACTTTATGTGAATCAATTTTCAATAGATTTGGGAGCTGAAGGAAGGGAAGCAATTCATCTTTTGTTGAGTTATGGACATCAAGTAAATTTGCTCCCTCCATGTGTAGAACCCATTTTCATTAACAAAAAAGTATAGTATAAGATGATAGTAGTTACTGGCGCCGCTGGATTTATTGGAAGTTGTTTGGTGAGTCGATTGAATCAGGATGGTTTTTCTGATGTGGTAATCGTGGATGATTTCAGCTATCCGGAAAAACAAAAGAATTTGGTTGGAAAGAAGTTCAAACATGAAATTCATCGTGATGTATTTCCTGAATGGCTGCTCAAAAATAGTAAGGATGTGAAATTTGTTTTTCACATCGGAGCCAGAACGGATACCACCGAGTTTGATGTGAAAATTTTTGATCGATTGAATGTGCATTATTCACAAACACTTTGGAATATTTGTGTAGATGCATCCATCCCATTCGTGTATGCAAGTTCTGCGGCTACGTATGGTGAAGGTGAATTTGGTTACGATGACGATCATTCCATCTTCCCAAAATTGCAACCCCTAAATCCGTATGGATGGTCGAAGCAACAATTCGATTTATGGGTGTTGAAGCAAGAGAAACATCCTCCTTTCTGGGCGGGATTGAAATTTTTTAATGTGTATGGCCCCAATGAATTTCACAAAGCTAGAATGGCATCCGTTATTTTTCATGCCTTCAATCAAATAAATAAATCAGGTGAAGTGAAATTGTTTCGCTCGCATCGCCCCGAGTATAAAGACGGTTGGCAACTGCGCGATTTTGTATATGTAAAAGATGTGGTGGACGTATGTTTGTTTTTGATGAATGAAAAAGTGGAATCATCTATCTTTAATTTAGGAACAGGAACAGCACGCTCATTTTATGATTTGGCAGACGCTACATTCAAAGCATTAGACAAAGAAACTAAAATTGAGTTCATCGATATTCCTTCCGACATTCGGGATAAATATCAGTATTTCACAGAGGCGAATATGCAAAAGTTAATTACTGCTGGATATAGTAAACCTTTTACTTCTTTGGAAGATGGAGTTACCGATTATGTGAAAAATTACCTTTCAAATCATCTTTATTTTTGATTGAATGAAGGTAGCGTTAAAGAAGTTATTTCAGTCTAAAATTTTTAGATATTTTGTTTCTGCGGGACTCGCAACATGGGTAGATATTTGTGTTTATTTTTTAGCCTATAATTATATTTATAAAAAATTAGATTTTGATTTGTTCGGATTGTATGTCGTATCGGCTCCTTCTGCTTCTTTGATGTTGAGTTATACCGTAGGACTCCTTACCAATTTCACCATCACAAAAATGCTGGTGTTCAAAGAATCGGAACTAGCTACCTACAAACAATTATTTAGATATGCGTTAGTCGCTATTTTCGTCTTGGTGCTAAATTATATCATGATGCGTTTATTGATTCGACAGTTGGATTGGTTCCCTACCATTGCACGCGCCGTTTCTGCCATTTCCATTGGCGCTTTGAGCTTCGTTATTCATAAATCTTTTTCATTTAAAATGAACGCAAAACCTCAACCTTAAGATTTTTAATCTAATTGAATTAGTGCCCTAGCGAGAAAATTTTCCTTCTCAGCTATTTTCAACACTAGAGAAAAAGAAGTTCACTAAAGTGCATAATAGTCTTACTCAAGTGTTCTCTAGTGACCTCTAGTGCCCTCTAGTGTTGAAATTAGTAAATCTTAAACTAACCAATAAATATTAAAGTTGAGATTTCAACTCCACCAAAAATCCTCTTAGATGAGTAAGCGTGGTTTTTATTTCTAACTCTCTCTCCAACTTGCCTTGTTTGTTTTCAATAATTTTCTTCGCTCCATCTAAAGTGAATCCGCGCTCCTTCACTAAGCTAAATATTAACCGAATATTCTCCACATCTGCAGGAGTGAAAAGACGATTCCCTTTTTTGTTTTTCTTGGGTTTTAATACCTCAAATTCTTTTTCCCAAAAGCGAATGAGGGATGTGTTTACCGAAAACATCTGCGCCACTTCTCCAATAGGATAATAAATTTTTTCAGGCTCTTTGTCGAAATCGATGATGGGTGACATGGCAGATTTTTTTAGCAGATGTTTTTAAATTAATCGAAAGATTGATTGGATTGTGAGGCCAACTCTCTCACTTTGTCGTATTCTGCCGCAGTGAGGTCGTTAAAGAAGAAGTTGATCGGGTTAATTTTTTGTCCGTTCTTAATTACTTCGTAATGCACATGCGGACCTGTTGAAGATCCTGTGTTTCCAACGTATCCAATGATATCGCCGCGTTTCACTTTTTGTCCGGGCCGAACTGCTACTTTACTCATGTGACCATACAGTGTTGAATATCCAACACCATGATTGATAGTCACATTATTCCCATAGCCTCTACCGTTATACTCGACTTTCGCAATAGTTCCATTTCCAGTAGCATAAATTTCTGTGCCGATGGGTGCTGAGAAATCAATCCCAGTATGCATCATATATGTTTTGTAGATGGGATGAATACGACTACCAAACCCGGAAGCTAAGCGAGCAATTCCACTTTTGGTTACCGGTTGAATAGCAGGAATAGATGCTAAAAGTTCACTCTTCTTTTTTACTAACTCAAAAACTTCGTCGTACGATTTACTCTGAATATAAAGTTGGCGATATAATTTATCCATCGTCCTCGATGTATTTACCATCAATTCTGCGTTGTTGAAGCTTTCTAATTCTTTGTAGCGATTTACTCCTCCTGATCCCGCTTCTCTTACTTCATTGGGAATGGGTTCTGCTTCAAAAATGACCCGATACACTTGATCGTCTCGCTTTTGCAAATCCTCCAAAACCGCAGAGGCTAAGTCCATCCGTTGCTGTAATAATTCATATTGTAAGCTCATTCCGCTCAATTCCCGCTTCAATTGTTTCTCCTTTGGTGAGTCGAGAAAGGAGTAGGCCAGCAATAATACAATCGACCCAAAAACGGCAGCCGTTGAAAGCCAGCCAAATACCCTGAAAAACTTTTTACGAAAGCTTACCACCACCCGCTCGAACTTCAAGGAATCGGTGTTGAAATAATACTTCGTCTTGGCCATGGGAATTATTTAACTTTGCGGGTCTTTACAAAAATAATAGAATTCTCTTAGTAAGCCCATAGTAAAATGACATCTTCACAAATTCGTCAAGCATTTCTCGATTTCTTCGCGTCCAAAGGACATACCATCGTTGCTTCAGCACCCATCGTGGTTAAGAACGACCCAACCCTCATGTTTACCAATGCCGGGATGAACCAGTTTAAGGATATTTTCCTCGGCAATGAACCTCCTAAAGCCAAACGTATAGCGAATACTCAAAAGTGTTTGCGCGTGAGTGGAAAGCATAACGACCTCGAGGAAGTGGGAGTGGATACTTACCATCATACCATGTTTGAAATGTTGGGAAACTGGTCCTTCGGCGATTATTTTAAGGAAGAAGCCATCGAATGGGCATGGGAGTTATTAACGAAAGTGTATGGCTTGCCGAAAGATCGTCTCTACGTGACCGTTTTTGAAGGCGATGCAAAAGAAAATCTAGCATTCGATCAAGAAGCATTTGATTTTTGGAAGAAGTGGATTCCCGAAGATCGCATCTTAAGAGGAAATAAAAAGGATAATTTCTGGGAGATGGGCGAAACCGGACCCTGCGGACCCTGCTCCGAAATTCATGTGGATTTGCGCAGTGAAGAAGAAAGAAAAAAAGTTGATGGAAAAACACTGGTGAATGAAAGTCATCCGCAAGTGATCGAGATTTGGAATAACGTGTTCATGGAATTTAATCGTAAGTCCGATGGATCCCTCGAACCACTTCCTGCTAAACACGTGGATACAGGCATGGGCTTCGAACGTTTGTGTATGGCCATGCAAGGCAAAGTATCGAATTATGATACCGATGTGTTTACACCAAGCATTCAATTTATAGAGGAAACGAGCGGAATAAAATACGGTACTTCAGAGAAAACGGATATAGCAATGCGTGTGATCGCCGATCATATTCGTGCCATCAGTTTTGCTATTGCCGATGGACAACTTCCCTCTAATAATAAAGCCGGTTATGTAATACGTCGAATTTTACGTCGGGCATTGCGTTATAATTTTACGTTTTTAAATATTAAAGATCCTTTCATGTACAAATTGTTGAAAGTAATTTCAAAACAATTTGAAAATGTATTCCCTGAATTGCATGCACAAGAAGATTTTGTTGCAAGAGTAATTCAAGAGGAAGAAATTTCGTTTTTAAGAACTTTAGATACCGGAATAAAAAAGTTTGAAGCACTCAATACAAAAAAAATTGCGGGTGATTTTGCTTTTGAATTGTACGATACTTATGGTTTTCCCATCGACCTTACCGAACTCATGGCTCGTGAGAACAAGATGGAAGTGGACATGGATGGATTTAATGCTTGCATGGAAGAGCAAAAAAATCGTTCTAGAAAAGCAACCGCTACCAGCGCCGATGACTGGACAATCGTTCGTGATGAAGATGCTGTGGAGTTTGTCGGATATGATTTTCTAGATTGTGATGCGGAAATTTTGCGCTACCGTAAAGTGAAGAAAGGAAATAAGGAGCAATATCAAATTGTATTAAATCGAACTCCGTTTTATGCGGAGAGTGGTGGACAAGTAGGTGATACTGGATTTTTGCAATCGTCAGAAAGTAAAATCAGCATTACCGATACACAAAAGGAGAATAATTTGATTATTCATTTTGCGGATAAAATTCCATCGGACATTAATGCAGTATTTAAAGCTGTCGTAGACTATAATCGACGTGCGTTAATCGCCAAAAATCACAGCGCAACTCATTTGATGCATGCTGCACTTCGTAATGTATTAGGAACGCACGTAGCTCAAAAAGGATCTATGGTGAATGAACATACCACTCGTTTCGACTTTTCGCATTTTGCAAAAATGACGGACGAGGAAATTAATTCCATCGAGCAAATCGTCAATAAAAAGATCAGAGAAAATATTGCATTGAACGAACAACGCAATGTGCCCATCAAGCAAGCTCAGGAAACAGGTGCGATGGCTTTGTTTGGTGAAAAGTATGGCGACTTTGTTCGTGTCATTACTTTCGATAAAAATTTCTCTGTCGAACTGTGTGGTGGAACACATGTAAAAGCAAGTGGTGAAATTGGATTGTTTAAAATTACAGGCGAGTCGGCAGTAGCTGCTGGTGTTCGACGTATTGAAGCCATCACCGCAGAGGGTGCAGAGCAATTCATTAATGATCAGTTGGAAGCCTTGCAAAAAATTAAAGAAATCGTGAATCATCCAGGCGATATTGTAAAAGGTGTAACTTCCTTGGTGGAAGCGAATGAGTCGTTGAAAAAACAATTAGCTCAATTCCAAAACGAAAAAGCACAAACGGTAAAAGCCGATTTATTAACGAAGATAAAATCACACGATGGCATCAATCGCATTATTGCACAGGTTGATTTGGATGCTGAGTCTATCAAAAATATTTCATACGAACTGAAGAATCAGCTCAACGATTTATACTGTTTCCTC
>CAIXTT010000329.1 GCA_903922455.1 uncultured Bacteroidota bacterium
GCGGCAGTCTTGCCTGTTCCGGTTTGCGCTAATCCAACGAGATCACGTCCACCCTCGAGAAGGGCAGGAATTGCTTGTAATTGTATGGGGGTAGGCGTCACAAAGCCCAGTGCTTCAACGCTTTTCACCAATCGAGCGTCTAAGCCCAGTTCTTGGAAGGTATTCATGGCGCAAAGGTACGTTTTTAAAGCATTGGTTTACAGATTAGAGAAAAATATAAAGCCAAAAAATGTTCATAAATAGCCGATGTAAATCCATCTAAAAAAGAAAAAGACATCTCTCTTGAGACGAGTCATCTCATTGACTAACAGATTAACGGAGGAACTATCAAGAGAAAAGAAGTGATTTTTACTTAAAATAATCCTATTCACTATTAACAATACGTATTTTCAATGGTTTAAATGAAAAAAACGACTTCATAAAACAACAATTAAATCCTTTACAAATAAATATTTCATCTCAGTAAAACTGTGAAATTCACCTTAATCTCATTAAAGGTCAGGACCACAATGATGATAGCGAATCACGAAAAGCAATCTCCTTCCATCGCTGTTTTAACTAATTTTGCATTCTCAAATCAAGAATTATGAAAGAAGTATATATTGTTTCTGCTGTTCGTACTCCCATTGGAAGTTTTGGCGGCGTATTATCTGGAGTACCAGCAACACAACTTGGAGCAACTGCTATCAAAGCAGCTTTAGAAAGAGCAGGTATAAAACCAGAGCAAGTGAATGAAGTTTTGATGGGAAATGTATTGCAAGCCAACGTAGGTCAAGCACCGGCAACGCAAGCTTCCATTTTCGCAGGAATTCCTACTAGCGTTCCCGGCACTACAATAAATAAAGTTTGTGCATCAGGAATGAAAGCTATTATGTTGGGAGCGCAAAGCATTATGCTTGGCGATAACGATATTGTGGTAGCAGGTGGAATGGAAAACATGAGTGCAGTACCTTACTACTTGGACAAAGCACGTAACGGCTATCGCTTAGGTCATGCTCAAATGATTGATGGATTAGTGAAAGATGGATTATGGGATGTGTACCAAGATTACCACATGGGAAATGCGGCTGAACTTTGTGCAACTGAGTGTAAAATAAGTCGTGAAGAGCAAGATGCTTATGCAATTGAATCCTACAAACGTTCACAAGCGGCTTGGTCGAAAGGTTTATTTAAAGATGAAATTGCTCCTGTAAGTATTCCTCAAAAAGGAAAAGAAGCATTGTTGATCAACGAAGATGAAGAATACAAAAAAGTAGATTTTAATAAAATCCCTTCCTTGCGTCCAGTGTTTGTTAAAGATGGAAGTGTGACGGCTGCAAATGCAAGTACCTTGAATGATGGTGCTGCAGCCGTGGTGTTGATGAGTAAAGAAAAAGCAGATGCGTTAGGCATAAAACCATTGGCAAAAATTCGCTCTTTTGCTGATGCGCAACAAGCTCCAGAATGGTTTACCACTACCCCTTCAAAAGCATTACCATTGGCAGTAGAGAAAGCAGGAATTAAAATGACGGATGTAGATTATTTTGAAATCAACGAAGCGTTTTCTGTAGTAGCGATTGCTAATAACAATACCATGAAATTAGATCCTACCAAGGTAAATGTAAATGGTGGAGCTGTTTCCATTGGACATCCTTTAGGTTGTTCAGGAGCACGAATCATTGTTACCTTGCTAAGTGTTTTACAACAAAACAATGGTAAAATTGGTGCAGCAGGAATTTGCAATGGTGGCGGAGGTGCCTCGGCAATTGTAATTGAACGCATGTAAGTAAACATTTTATTGTTAAGTGCAGTATAAGTGTATCATCATTATGAGCTACGGTATTTGTTCTCTTAATTTAATTTCACTTCGGGCGGAGCCATCTCACCGAAGTGAAGAAATATCGCAGCTCCTTTTTGGCGAAACTTTTACGGTATTGGAACAAGTGAATGAATGGATCAAGATTCATCAAAGCTTTGATGATTATGAAGGCTGGATTCAAAAATCGCAGCAACATCCTTTAGAGTTGAGTGAATTTAATGAGCTGCAAAAGAACAAAGCTTTTTTAAGCTACGATTTAGTTCAGATTTTAATTAACCACCAAAGCATCACTTCTATTTTATTAGGAAGTAGACTTCCGTGGTTTCGTGATGGAAATTGCAGAATTGGAAATACAACGTATAGCTTTGAAGGGAATGCGCGTCAAATTGATTCCATGATAACAGGTAAACTCGTTGTAGAAAATGCATATATGTACCTCAACGCTCCATATCACTGGGGAGGAAGAAGTCCTTTCGGTATCGATTGCAGCGGTCTTACTCAAATGGCTTATAAGCTTTCGGGAATTACTTTAAAGCGCGATGCATGGATGCAAGCCGAGCAAGGACAAGCAGTGCATTTGCTGGATGAAACACAAGTAGGTGACCTCGCCTTTTTTGACAACGATGAAGGAAAAATTACGCACGTAGGAATTCTTACATCCAAAAACAGAATTATTCATGCCTCTGGACAAGTGAGAGTGGACAATATTGATCATCATGGAATTTTTAATTTGGATTTGAAGAAATACACGCATAATCTTCGATTGATAAAACGCATTCTTTAGTTGTTGGATGTTGGTTATTAGATGTTGGATGTTAGACACTAATTTTTTTGATACAATAATAATTTTACTTCGGGTAGTATAGCTGCTGGCTTCTAGCTGCTGGATTTTTTCAATCAGATTTGAAATTCATCAAAATTAAACTTCCAGAACAATTATTTTTATATCATTAAAAGTAGCGAATGGTTATTTTTCATCGAAAAAAATCCGTGCGAATCATATTAATCCGCGTCATCTGCGTTCCAATTTCAATCATTTTTACTTTCTAAAATATAAATAGAATGAGAATTTTGTATGTAACGACTTTTTCGAAGTATTTTACTGTAATAGAAAGTGTATAGTCTTTAAAAAGTGCATATTTTAACAATAGAGACACTAAAGTTCACTTGAGTGCACAAAAGTTTGAGAGATTGAAAACAAAATTTACACTACCAAGTCCCAGCCGGAGAAAAAAGAAAATCAGTGGGTGAGTCGAGGTCGTAGAGGTATTGATAGCCTTTTGTTTCTTTGATGCAAAATGGTTCTAATAATGAAATCATTTTTTGATAACTCTCTATAGTTAGACTACAAATGAAATTAAGATCACGGTTTGAAAAAATGCCATCATCCTCCTCTCCTATTAGTAAAATTAAATTGCAATTCCGAGCTTGAATAAATTCTAGTGTGGAAACATCCAACTCTTCATTCTTCAAAATTATTGAATCCTGAATAGCATCTCGAAATAAGATTGCTTCCGACTTATCAAAATCGAATAATCGAACGAGATCATCACCGTATTCATTAATATCTTGAATATAATCGAGTGTCATAAGTCCTGCAAATTTATCGAGAAAAATTGGTGATTCTATTTAATAACTAGTTATCGACTAAAATAATAAAAAAATACAAAGACTTAAAAAAATCTCTCGTTAAACGCGCGGCGCTAAGTATTCTCAGCGTCTTTGCCATTTTTTCTCACAAAGGCCAAAGAAGGCGCTAAGTTTTCTCGGAGTCTTCGCTAATTTTTCTCGCAAAGGCCAAAGAAGGCGCTAAGTATTCTCAGCGTCTTCGCTAATTTTTCTCGCAAAGGCGCGGAGACGCAAAGGCTGCGCTAAGAAAAATTTCTCACAAAATCTTCTCAACACATTTCTAGCGTAGACTCAATCCAGGTTATGTAGACATAATTCTGATCCCGATAGCTATCGGGACTTAATTCTGATCCCGACAGCTATCGGGACTGAATTAACCAAGCGGTTTATACTCCGTTTCTAAAATTTGTTCGTTCAATAATTCAACAATGGAGGCGTACGCATTCTTCAACGCTTTATTTACTTCGGCTTTGTCCATCCATCTTGCTTCAACAATTCC
>CAIXTT010000330.1 GCA_903922455.1 uncultured Bacteroidota bacterium
AAAAAATCGTCGCCTGGATTTAATGTGGTGTCCATGTTTTCTACTAAAGGATCTTTAGCAGGTGCTGTGGGTGCAGGGCCTTTACAAGAAGCTATGCATAGACTTACCGATGCAAGCAATAGAAATTTAATATTTTTCATAAGATGATTTAGGGAATCAAAGGTAATTAATAGAACTACTTAAGCAAATATTCCATCGCTTTGTTTTTCTCTTTCATAGGAGGGTGACATGATTTTTCTCGACAAACAAAATATTGAGTAGCCTCTTTGTCAAATCGATTATTAAAGATGGAAATAGTAGAATCTACTTTTGTTCCTGCAATGATGGTGAGAGGTAAATACTCATTTAGGATGGATTGCAATGCATTCACACTTTCAGAACCTGCAATGACTAACTCTGTACCTTTTTCCAATTCCAAAAACACGCGCGCCCATCGACTATACCATGCAGTTCCTTTTTCTACATCGGGCTTCATCACTTGCAACATATTGCGACAACGATTTTCAAGAGACGAATCGCCATTAATTCGAGACAAACGCAATAGATTATGCGACATCACTGCATTGGAAGATGGAATAACATTATCCTGCACTTCTTGTTTTCGAGCAATTAGCGACTCAGAATGAGAGGAGGTAAACCAAAAAACAGGAGATTCATCGTCGGAAAATTCCTTCAACACAGTTTGAGTAAGTTTATTGGCAATGTCCAAAAACTTAACGTCCATAGTACAAGAAAAAAGTGAAATAAATGCTTCTATCACGAAGGCATAATCCTCCAAAAATCCTGGAATGGTCACTAAAATTTCATCTCCCTTGATTTTTGCAGCGTGAAAAAGATGTTCACCCTTCAAGAAATTTTTCTCGATGAATATGGCACTTTGGATTGCTACTTCCAAATAACGAGGATCATTTAATGCACCATACGAATCCAAATAACTGGAAAGCATCATGGCATTCCATGAACATAAAATTTTATCATCGAGGCCAGGAGAGATGCGTTTACTTCGTGCATCAAACATTTTTTGTTTGATACTTTCAATTTTTGCAACAAGTTCATCTTCCTTCAAGGTATACTTTTCCAAGATACCAGAAAGTGATTCTGGACGCAATGGAATGTATAAATCTTGTTCCCAATATCCTTTTTCATTCAAGCAAAAATAATCTATTGCTAACGATGCATCCTCTTGCAATAAGGAATTCACTTCATCAATGGTCCAGCAATAAAACTTACCTTCTACTCCTTCGGTATCGGCATCCAACGCTGAATAAAATGCGCCTTGTTCACTCATCAACTCTCGCTCAACAAACGCTAATGTTTGCACCAATACGTCTTTATACAAAAGGTTTTTACTTTCTTTAAATCCATCTGCATAAAGCGAAACCAGCAATGCATTATCGTACAACATCTTTTCAAAATGTGGAACTTTCCAAACCATGTCTGTACTGTAGCGTGCAAATCCTCCACCTAGCTGATCATATATTCCACCGCACGCCATCTTCGTTAACGTAAGATGAACATGACTACTTGTACTTTCATTCTTTTCTGCAAAAGTAGTTGCTAATAAAAAACGGTAGCCATCAGGCAATGGAAATTTAGGTGCGCGAAGAGGTCCACCTTCTTCGTGATCCCACTGCTTCGACCAACGATTTACTAATTCATTATGATCAGGAAAACTTCGATCCCCATCCTCATTTGAAAATTGAACACTACTCATCTTCTTCATTCCGTCCATCAACTCACCGGCATATTCATCACACTTTGCTGGGTCATTTCTAAAAAATGCAGCTAGTTGCAACAACACTTGGCGCCATTGCTCTTTTGGAAAATAAGTTCCACCATAAATGGGACGTTGATCGGGAAGTGCAATCACGTTGAGTGGCCACCCTCCTCTTCCGGTCATCATTTGTACGGCATCCATATACACTTGATCGATATCGGGACGTTCTTCGCGATCGATTTTAATGCATACAAAAGACTTATTCATTACCGTGGCGATCTCTTCATCTTCAAAACTCTCATGCTCCATCACATGACACCAATGACAAGCTGAATATCCAATGCTGATGATCAGTAATTTATTTTCATCGCGTGCTTTTTGCAATGCTTTCTCCGACCAAGCATACCATTGCACCGGATTATAGGCATGTTGCAAAAGATACGGCGAGGTAGCATGAATTAATTCATTCGGAGTTTTCATTATTTGCTAATATGAAAATAAAGATTACAGATCCTTCTTCTTATTCCAAAGAAACATAAATCCAACACCTAAAATAATCGCTACTGAAAAAACAATATTGGTCAATAAAGTATGTTTATCTTGAGTGGTAAGTTCACCACCTCCTCTCTTTAACTTATAAATAAAGTAGGACAATACACTTCCTCCACCTACGCTGGCAAGGACAATAATTACACGACGAGTGGGAGACATTTTTTATATTTTAGTAGCTGGAAGCTATTTTTAATTTAAACACAATTCAATTAACGATTAACAAATAATAATTCTTCTTTCCTTTTTGCACCAATAAATATTTATTCTGCAAAAGTCCAACTATATTTTGCGTTGCATTTACATCCGTTAGCTTTTGTTTATTGATACTTACACCGCCACCTTGAATTAATTTACGGGCTTCTCCGCGCGAAGGAAACACATTGGATTTATCGGACAACAACTCAATCACCGAAATTCCAGCAGCTAATTCATCACGAGAAATTTGCATTTGAGGAACGCCTTCGAACACACTCAACAAAGTTTCTTCATCGAGTTTACTCAATGCTTCAGTG
>CAIXTT010000331.1 GCA_903922455.1 uncultured Bacteroidota bacterium
CAGGATAAAAAAATGTATTTCTTTTCTAATAAGGTTTGACCCCGCTGGGGTCATGTCCATAAATTTATAGGTTGGATTTGGAAATGATTGCGACATCGATATTTACTGATAGCCATCAATAATCAATTATCGATCTCTTAATTTCATGATCGGAAGTTCGTAATATTTATAAATTATTTTGGAAACAATGATTACCCATGTCCAATAAAGGAGATAAAGCAAGATAGATTCAACCGAGTTTCTAGGAGGGAAATTATGCATGATAATTTCGGCACCAAGTGCCAAGTTCACCAAATACATTGAATAAGAAATTTTACTTATTTCTGTAAATACAGAACGGATTTGCAGAGATTTAGTGTTGATTGTTGCAGCAAAAGGTAGGAGGCAAGCAGCAGCTATAGGAGTTAAAGTTAAATTGATTATTTGTTTGTAAAACGTATTGGCTTCTGCTGAATAGTTGACAAGAAAAATAATTAATAGTACACCTAAAACGAATGAATGAATTTTGTACTTGTTCCAAACAAAAGGATAATAGTTCTTTACCCAAACCGCAAGAAGACCCATTGATAGGCTATCGAAACGACCTAAAACAATTTTTCGAAATCGTACATCATACCAAAAATTGTCAATGTTAGGGTCAAAATGATAAAGTCTGTATGATATTGAAAAAACGAAGAGCACGAGTGTACTGAAAAAAAATGCCTTTTTAACAGAGCAAACTTTAAGGAGAATTAAAAAAAGAATCGGAATAAAAATATAAAACCATTCTTCAACCGAAAGACTCCATGATTCCCAAAAGAAGCCAGTGAACGGTGACGAAAAATTTTGAAGAAAGAACAAAAATTTCCAATTGAAGTTCTCAATATGTTCTTTAATAATTCCAAAATAAACTACTAAGAAATTCAATCCCAACACCAGATAGTAATTAGGAAGCGTACGAAACCATCTTCTTTTCCAAAAATGAACAAGATCTTTAGAGTTAAATTGTTGAGAAGCGGTTGCTTGTTTTATTAAAATTCCTCCAATCAAATATCCACTTAATACAAAAAACAAATCTACTCCATCTATCATTTTGATAAACGGGAATTTTTCGAGACCAGCAACTTCTAGAATGGCAGCACCGTGGGTCAGTACAACTAGAATAATTGCAATGCTACGAAATAGATCAAGTCCAAATATGCGACTGCTTATTGATGGATTGGGGTCGATTTGAATCATCTAAATTTTCAATGAGCAATTTTTTTACAGAAGAATTTTTGGTTGTTGATTTGCAAAAGTAATGTATTCCATTTTTGTAAAATTCAAATTGTTTTGAAATGAAATCTTTGTTTGAATTTGAAAGACTTTAACTGAATTAGGAAAACTAGAATAATAAGGCGATTGAAAAAGATTGTAATTCAATCTAAACGAAGAAAAGGTTTTTCAGATCTCAGAAACCAGGTAAGTTTTGAGTTCAGTGGTGAATAGTTGAAGGATAATTTAATTCAGTTTTGTTTAAAACTCTAGTACATTACCGCTTAATTCATTAAAATACAATATATTAGGATCAATTATAAATTAAATACTTGGAGTTGTAGAAGGATTTCTTAACTTTGCACCCCCGCTAAGGGGAAATATTAAATTTGACTGTTCTTTAACAAAAAATATATTGCGGGGTGGAGCAGAGGTAGCTCGTTGGGCTCATAACCCAAAGGTCATAGGTTCGAGTCCTATCCCCGCTACTAAGGAAAGCCGATGCGAAAGTGTCGGCTTTTTCGTTGGGCACATATCCGCAAAGGCGGACATAGGTTCGATCGCGACGCTAATCCACAAATTGGCCAAAAATATTTTCCACCCTTTTCCTTTATTCTTAAACCAATAAACCTACTTTTGACTCCCGGTACACAACCCGTGAGCTCATCCTCCTCCCACAATAAAATCACCGCCGCCGGTTTATTAATAACCCTCGGAATCATTTACGGTGATATCGGTACTTCGCCGCTTTATGTGATGAAATCTATTGTGGGTCTAGGGGTTATTGATAAGGATGTTATTCTTGGTGCAATCTCTTGCGTTTTCTGGACAATCACTCTTCAAACGACAATTAAGTATGTTTTAATCACGCTACGTGCTGATAATAAAGGGGAAGGAGGAATTTTTTCTCTTTATACACTCGTTCGAAGAAGAAAAACACCCTGGCTAGTTTTTCCGGCCTTAATAGGTGGGAGTACTCTTTTGGCGGATGGAATTATAACACCACCCATCTCGGTTGCTTCTGCTGTTGAAGGACTAAGAGCTATAAATCCCGATATACCAACGATTCCAATTGTATTGGGAATTATTACGGCTTTGTTTTTCATCCAACGGTTCGGAACCAATTTCGTCGGGAAATTTTTTGGACCGGTAATGCTCCTTTGGTTTGGAATGCTCGGTTTCCTTGGAGTTGTCTCAATTGGTGGTGACTTTGGTGTGTTTCGTGCAATCAATCCTATGTATGCCGCTGATTTATTAATTCTTCATCCCGGTGGATTTTGGTTGTTAGGGGCTGTCTTCCTTTGTACTACAGGAGCCGAAGCTTTATATAGCGATCTAGGGCATTGTGGAAAAAAGAATGTGAGGGCAACATGGGGTTTTGTAAAACTTACCTTGCTGTTGAATTATTTTGGTCAAGGTGCCTACCTAATTCGTCACGATGGTGAAATGTTAAATGGCGCAAATCCTTTCTTTGAATTGATGGCTCCTTGGTTTCTGCCTATTGGTATTGGTATCGCTACTTTCGCTGCAATCATTGCTTCGCAAGCGATGATCAGCGGATCTTTTACGCTCATCAACGAAGCCATTCGATTAAATTTCTGGCCAAAAGTGAGAGTGGTTTATCCGAGTGATATACGCGGACAATTATACATTCCTTCACTCAACTGGCTGCTTTATTCTGGTTGTGTTGCTGTGGTTTTGTATTTTGAAGAATCGTCACGAATGGAAGCCGCTTATGGACTCGCGATTGTTACTACTTTTATTATGACCACCATTTTGTTGACCAACTATTTGATTTTATATAATTATCCTAAGTGGATTGCCTATTTATTATTACCGGTGTATTTAACCATTGAGATTTCATTTATGATTGCAAATCTTGATAAGTTCACGCACGGCGGTTGGGTAACTATGCTCATCGCAAGTATTTTAATGACGGTGATGATTGTCTTGTACTACTCAAGAAAAATTAGAAATAGCTTAGTGGAGTTTGTGAAGTTAGATGAGTTCCTTCCGCTTCTCGAAAAGTTAAGTAATGATACTTCCATTCCTAAGTATTCAACACATCTCGTTTATTTAACAAGCGCTAATTATGCTAATGAGATTGAAGAGAAAGTAGTATATTCTATTTTGTATAAACAACCGAAGCGTGCCGATATTTATTGGTTTGTTCACGTAGATGTATTGGATGAGCCTTATACCCTCGAGTATAAAGTAACCCAAATCATGAAAGGTAAATTGATTCGTGTCGATTTTAAAATCGGCTTCCGCATCGATCCTCGTATCAATATTATGTTCCGCCATGTGGTAGAAGAGTTAGTACGAAATAAGGAAGTAGATATTGTTAGTCGATATCCTTCTCTCGGAAATAGAGGTCTCACCGGCGACTTTAGATTCGTGGTGATGGAGAAATTCTTAAGTGTAGATAACGAATTGCCATGGATGCAAAAGATCATCATGGATCTATATTTCTTGCTTAAACGCGGTGCCTTACCCGAAGAAAAAGCTTTTGGATTGGATACTTCCTCCGTTTCCGTTGAAAAAGTTCCATTAATCGTAAATCCCGTCTCCGACCTCAAGATTCATAGAATTCAGTAGTGATTTCCGTGGATGGACCCTACCTATGCATAAGCTACGGTAGGCAGGCACTGATTTTTTATGATGGTCATGATTTATTATGATTTTTTTCTAGAATATCTCTACAAGTTATTCTACATTATTTCTCCACAAGGGTTCCTTTTCTAA
>CAIXTT010000332.1 GCA_903922455.1 uncultured Bacteroidota bacterium
AAGTGCCATCACCAAAATCCCATGTTAGTTTAGTCACGATCTCGCCAGAAGGAATAATACTTGAATCACTAAATAATACAAGGCTATTGGTACAAACCGTATCATCGTCAATGGAGAATTCTACTTGAGCAGGCTCTCCAATATGTATTACTTCAGTTAGCGTATCTGCGCAACCGTTAGAAGCCGTAGCTGTCAAGAAAACATTGTAATTTGCTGCAAGCAATGAAGGAAATGTAAATGTTGGATTTACCAATAAACTGGTGTCATTGGTATTAAAGGTCCATTCGTAATCTACTGTCAAACCTCCAGTAATAGAGGTGGTATTTACAAATTGTGACGTCTCTCCTAAGCATGTATTAGTAGTGCTAAAAGAATTAATGGGACCAGGTATAATATCAATATTTTGTTGTATCGTATCTAAACAACCTGTACTCGCTTGTATGAATAACTGCACAGGATATTGTCCATCTGAATTAAAACTGTAATTTGAAATTGATCCAGTTAAAGTGTCAATTGAATTAAATACCCATGTCCAATTGCTGATGGATCCTTGAGGGGTAGTAGAGATATCATTAAACTGAACTGAAGCACCAGCGCATTGATTGTTTAGGAAATTAAAATTAGCTTGCGGTAGATCATTAACGATGATGGTATTGATGGAAGTGTCACTACAGCCTGCGTTAGAAATGGCAATTAATGTTACGTCGTAATTTCCAGCTAGTGTATAAATATGATCTATACTATTTCCAACTCCTAATTGACTATCACCGAAATCCCAATTTAAAAGTACAGGATTCCCGCTGCTGGTACTATTAAATGAAGTGTTCGTTGAACTGCAACCTGGACCTGATAAAAAGGAAGAAATTGGTGCATCGCTAATGAAAACAGAATCGATGGTGCTTGTTGAGTTTCCTGTTATGGTGTCTTTAATTGTTAAAGTGATGATGAATTTTCCTGTGTCATTAAAAGTTACCATTGGATTTTCATCTGCCGAAATTGTAGGACTTGCATTTCCTGTTTGTGGAAATTTGAAATAGGTGAGGTCTCCTGTGTTGTAATTGCATGCAATACCACCAATATCGCTCTTTATTTTTTTAGCATTGAAATTCCAGAAGCCTGAACCAAATGCACCAATATTTCCTAATGGAGTTATAGATGGATTTAAATTGCTAATGTTGTTCCCAAATCTAAAAAGTTCTGCATTGTCACCTCCAAAAGTATTTCCTAATATCATCCAATTGAAACCATCGTTGATTACAGAAATCTTTCGATAAGCGGTTCCACTATTGCTAATTAAATCTAGAATGGAAGCTGGAGTAGAAGTTACAGCAGTACCAAAATCAATGATTGAAAATGGTGAACTACTTACGTAAGCAACAATCCCATATAAATGACCACAGTCATCTACTAGTGATGCTGCTATTGGACCAACTCCCGGTACAGCTATATTGAATGCTGCAGGTGCATTGTTTGACATTGAATTTCCAAAATTAACAACGGATACATTACCTCCCGAATTATTTGCAATGATTGCAACAAAGTCACTCCCCATTTTTTTAAAATCAATGTTAAAAGGAGTGGCCATTAATCCAGAAGGTAAAGTTAAAAGAGTGGCCGTTGGAGCGTTTAATAAACTATTGCCAAAATCAATTCTGAAAAGCTGACTAAAAGCATTAACAAGTATTCCATAGTAATTTCCATTATCTTCAAGTAGAACGAAATCGCGATTTCCAGATCCAAGTACACCTAAGTTACCTAAATTAGTTAAAATAGGAGTATTGGTGAATGAATTTCCGTATTCAATCCGCGCAAAATCTCCTCCCGATTTTATGCAAATGGCTATGATGTTGTTGTTTTCTTCTAAGAAATCTACTCCAGTAGTTGAACTTATTTCAGGAGGATAGTTTCCAGAAAGACCACCTAAAGGAGAGACTCTGGAATCAGCAGCGTTGAAATCCCAATTGAATGAAAGATTATTTCCAGTTGATGTGTTTGAAAACAAAACCGAAGTACCTTTACATGCAGAATCGGGAGCACTAATGATAACAGTTGGACATTGTGCTTTAACTTCTGCAAAAGAAAATAGAGTGATAGCAATTACTAATTTGTGAATAGCGTTCATCATTTTAGTGCTCATTGTTTGTTCAAAGATAAGAGTATGCGAAGGATTAGTTTAGTGTTGGCTTCTAATAACCAACACAAAGTGACAGAAATACGTAAAATTCTCCCGAAATGTTTCGATTTGGTGAGTCTAAAAGATGCTGGAATTACTTCTGAATTGCCTGAAAGTAAGGGAACTATCATGGGGAATGCCACCCAAAAAGCAAATTTTGTTTGGGGGGCTACTTGTATTGAATGTCTTGCAGATGATAGTGGATTGGAAGTGGAAGCCTTAGAGGGTCGTCCTGGTGTGGATTCAGCTCATTATAGCGGATTCCCTATTTCAGCAGATCGTAATATGGAGTTAGTGCTTTCTCAACTAAAAGGGCTAGAAAACCGAAGAGCTTCTTTTGTAACCATTTTGGCCTTAATCCAAGAGGGTGTTTGTTACCATTTTGAGGGTCGAGTTTTTGGAACAATTTCAGAGGAGAAAAGAGGGAAAAATGGTTTTGGTTATGACCCTATTTTTATCCCTGATGGTCAGTCTCTCACCTTCGCAGAAATGGACGAGAAAAGGAAGAATAAAATCAGTCATCGCGCTTTAGCTCTCGGTAAATTGAAAGAGTTTTTTGATTTGAATGCGGAAAATTGAATTTGTTTTTTTCTAAACATGTTAACATTCGAGGTCTGAAATCTACTCGAATTTCATAGGTAGACCAACGCGAAAGCATTAACTTTGCCTCTCATGGAAAAAATGCGCATTGGTGTCTTCTTTGGTGGAAATTCTAGAGAAAGGGAAGTTTCATTTGCTGGCGGACGAACCGTTTATGATAATTTGAATAAATCGATCTTCGAACCTATTCCCGTTTTTGTCGATAGTTTTGGCAACTTCGTGCTGCTCACTTGGGAGTATATTTATAAAGGAAGCATTCGTGATTTTTATCCTCCTTCTGATGCTTTGCCCAGTTCAGTTCACGAATTTCAAGTCTATGCCGAAAGTTTGGGTGAGTTAGATCGTCAAGAGCAAGGTAAATTAATTAATAAAATGGGTTCTCGAATTGAGCCTTCCGCACTTTCATCGATGATGGATATGGCGTTTTTGTGTTTGCATGGTTCGGATGGTGAAGATGGACGTATTCAAGGCTTGTTGGAATATTTACGAATCCCTTATACCGGCTCCGGAATTTTATCATCAACCATCGGAATGAATAAGGCGATTCAAAAGCAATTGATGAAAAATGCTGGATTTGATGTGCCCAATTTTGCAACGATTGATCGTGAAGAATGGATTACAGGAAATCGTCAAGAGCTTTTTGAAAAAGTAAAATCTACCACCGGACTTCCTTGCGTTGTGAAAGCCGCTAATCAAGGATCGTCAATTGGAATTAGTATGATGCAAGATGATCAGTTCGATGTTTTTTCTGCTTGCATGGATAAAGCATTTTTTATTCGAACAATCACGAAGAAAGGTTGGGATGCACTCGATTTTAAATCGAAGGTGATCTACGTTCGTGAATTGTGTGATATCAGAGAAGGAATCGGAATGCCATTGATGATTGGTAGTCGTACATTTTATCATCCAGAAGAATTGTTGTCGGTGTTGATGGATTTGTTTTCTGAGAATGAAACAGAACTCATCCTCTATGCTCGCGATGGTGAAAGTACCGTTATTGTGGAGTCTTTTATTGAAGGAAAAGAATTTTCATGTATCGTATTAGAGAATGAAAATGGAAATCCTGTCGCTTTGCCGCCAACAGAAATTAGGAAAGGGAAGGAGTTGTTCGATTATCGTTCAAAGTATCTTCCCGGACTCTCTCGCAAGATTACGCCCATTCAATTGCCCGATGAAAGTATTCAAGCGATTCGTGGGGCATGTGAACAGTTATTTACAAGTCTTCATTTTAATGTGTATGCCCGTATTGATGGGTTTATTAAGAGTGATGGTAAAATCATTCTGAATGATCCTAACACAACATCAGGGATGATGCCTAGCTCTTTTTTCTTTCATCAAGCTGCAGAGATTGGAATGAATCCTTCTCAGTTTATTACGTATATCATTCATTCTTCGCTCTTAAATAGAATTGTTGACACGCGTCAGTATGGAAAGTTGCCACTATTATTGAAGCAGTTGGATAAACTCATTGACGGCGAAAAGAAAGAAGGTGTAACTCGTATACGCGCAACCGTTATATTGGGTGGTTATTCAACCGAAAGACATATATCCGTGGAGAGTGGTCGAAATATTTACGAAAAACTTTCTTCCAGTGAAAAGTACGAAGTGTTACCCGTCTTTTTAACAGGAAGTTCATCGGAGTACGAATTGTTCTCCGTTCCTGTCAATGTTCTATTAAAGGACAATGCAGATGATATCAAGGAAAAAATTAATCATTTCGAAATACATCCTGTTATCAAATCGATCATCGCTTCCTGTGAGTACATCACGAAACGATTCGCCAGTGCTCAAAATTTAAAATCTCCAGAGAAGATTAGTTTTAAAGAGTTGAAGGATCGTTCGGACGTTGTGTTTATCGCTTTGCATGGTCGACCAGGTGAAGATGGATCTTTGCAAAAGGAATTGGAGAAAATCGGATTGCCTTATAATGGCTCGGGACCCGCATCTTCACAGATAACCATTGACAAATTTGCCACTAACGAATTATTGTCGGCTAACGGTTTAAATGTGGCCGCTCATTATTTAGCTCAGGAATTTGATTGGTTAGCCGATCCTGCAAAATTTTTAAATACGATTTTAGAAAAATTTACGTTCCCGTTCATAGCAAAGCCAGCCGATGATGGATGTAGCTCTGCTGTAAAGTTGATTAAATCGAAGGAAGAGTTGGAAGCGTATGTTCGTTTAACTTTCCGAAGTGCTACTGAATTGGATGCAACACAGGCTGCAATTCTCGGTGTAAAGCCCAAAGAAGAATTCCCCATCAAACAATATATCTTGTTTGAGGATCTGATTAAAGCAAATGGTGCCAAGAATTTTATTGAAATCACAGGTGGAATGTTAACTTTTATTGATGAAAATGGAAAGTTAAATTATGAGGTATTTGAAGCCTCAGAAGCGTTGTCGGAAGGAGACATTCTTTCATTGGAAGAGAAGTTTCTGGCTGGTCAAGGTCAAAACATAACTCCTGCTCGTTACAGTAGTTCGCAAGAAGATAATAAAGTGATTTCAGCAAAAGTGAAGTTAGAGTTTGAACGTGCCGCAAAGTTGTTGAATATTGAAGGGTACTCGAGAATTGATGCCTTTGTGCGAATTTTTTCTCCTGAAAAAGTGGAAGTTGTCTTTATTGAAGTGAATTCATTGCCTGGAATGACTCCTGCTACTTGTATCTTCCATCAAGCAGCAATAGCACATTACAAACCGTATGAGTTCATCGATAAAATTTTGGATTTTGGAATGAAACGTAAAAAAAATATGCCTGTTAGTTAATTATGAAAAAGTTTTTTGAAATCATACGATCTAAAATTTTTGTGCTTCACTTTTCATTAAGTGCAGGACTGGTTGTAGTTGTATTATTTGTGACGTATCTATGGCTAAGCTCATATACAAATCATGGAGAAACCATCACGGTTCCTGATTTAAAGGGAATGAAGTTTCAAGAAATGGAAGCTTTTTTAGCTGATAAAAACATGCACGTAAAAATTGCTGACTCATCCACCTTTATGATCGACAAACCACCAGGCGTGGTCATTGAACAGGATCCAGCTCCTAATGAAAAAGTAAAAGATGGTCGAACCGTGTATGTAACCATCACACGCACCGTGCCTCCTCAAGTAAAGTTTCCTAACCTTATTGATGTATCACAACGTCAAGCTGAAGCCATTCTTAATTCCTATGGATTGCGTGTGGGTCAGTTAATCTATAAACCCGATTTAGCAAAAAATGCAGTGCTGGGAATTTTATTTAAAGGGGTAGAGTTGAAAGTTGGCGATGAGATCATGAAAGGTTCCACAGTAGATTTAGTATTAGGAGATGGCATTGGAAATACTTCAGTAGATGTGCCCAATTTTATTGGCTTAACACTCGACGAAGTGTTGTTTGTATTGCAAGGTTCATCACTCAATCAAGGAGCAATTGTCTACGATGAAAGTGTGAGTGACTCTTCTGCAGCAAAAGTGTATCGGCAAATTCCAGAACCTGGTGATTCATCGGTGATAAAGCAAGGTGAATCTCTTGATTTTTTCTTTACCCAAGACCCTGAAAAATTAAATAAATGAGAAGGACAACTATTTTAGCTAAAGATTTATTTGTATTGGTAATGTTGATATTATCAACATTAGATACCATGGCTCAACACGAACTCTTAACTCCTATGTACGGTAATCCAAAATTGAAGGAATACCTTTTAAAACATCCTGCTTCAGCAAATAAAATGGGTGCACTTATCGATACTGTCGATTTGCCTTTTGTTGATGATTTTTCATATGAGGGTGTTTATCCTACCGCAGATTTATGGACCGATAATGACGTTTTTGTGAATGGTCAATTTCCAAGAAATCCAATTACAATTGGTGTTGCTACTTTTGATGGATTGGATGAATTCGGAAATCCTTATGATAATGCTGCTTCTACCATTCAAGGTGGTTGCGATACATTGACATCAAAGTATATTCGTTTGCTTACTCGACCTTCTTCTCAAGGAGGCGGACAATATTCATTAGCCGATAGTATTACGTTAAGTTTTTATTGGCAGAAAAAGGGTTGGGGCGATGGTCCTGATTCTAACGATTCATTGGTGTTGGATTTTTATAATTTCACATCCAATCAATGGTCGAGACAATGGTTTTTGAAGGGAATTATTTCCGGTGGACAAGATACTTCATTTACATCGGTACAAATTCGAATTTCAAATGCAGCATTTTTAACAGATGGATTTCGCTTTCGTTTCAGAACGTATGGTTCTAAAACAGGTTCGTTAGATCATTGGCATCTGGATTATATTCGATTTTTTAAAGCATACAATCAGTTTACAGGACAAATGGATACATTGCTTCAAGATGTAGCCATGACCCAGCCAGGAAAAAGTTTGATGAATGAATATACCGCCGTACCGTGGAATCATTTCACATCACTTTCCCAAATTGATCAGGAGAATTTACTTCGCGATTCATCTCGAATGGATTATCGTGTGAATGGAAATGCACCGTCTGATGTCGGTTTTAATAATCGTATTTATAATTTTGCTGGGTCCTATGTCTCCGGATTTGGCGCCGCCAATGGAAATATTTTCCCTAGCCGCCCGCAACAACAAAACTTGATTTATTCTTTTGGTGTTGATTCCATCTACCCCAACACACCTTCATGGAAAGTAGATAGCACCTATTTTACAGTGAAAAATTATTTCACCAATGGAAATGCATTCAGTGGTTTAAAAACAAATGATACGACTTCATACACCCAAGAATTTTTTAATTTTTATAGCTTAGATGACGGTACTGCCGAGGTGGGATATGATTTGATCAATGCACCCAATGGTAAAGTAGCCATGAAGTTTGAAATTTTAAAACCTGATACCTTGCGTGCAGTAAGAATATTTTTTGTTCAACAAGGTGTCGATGTAAGTAGTAAATTATTCACTATAAAAATTTGGAGTAGTCTAAATCCTGAAGTCTTAATTTATCAGGAATCTGGATTAACACCCGCCTACATTGATTCGTTGAATGGTTTTGCTAGCTATGTCTTAACTGGTGTGGTTCCCGTTGCCGGAACTATTTACGTTGGATTTCAACAAGTGTTGGGAGATGGTTTGCATCTTGGCTTCGATAGAAATACTGCATCTAACTCTCGAATGTTTTATAATGTAGGTGCAGGATGGATTCAAACTGCAGTGGCTGCTGGAACGTATATGATTCGTGCAGTAGTGGGAAAGGTTGATTTGTTTGTGGGTGTACCTGAACAAAATTTTGTAAATACTACTTTTGATTTGTATCCAAATCCTTCGAACGATTATGTATTCATTTCTTCAATGAATGAAAATGATTTTCTTCGCATTGAGATGTTAAGCATGGAAGGAAAATTAGTGAAGTCTGAAGCATTTACTAAAAAAATAAATATTAGTGATCTTCCCGTCGGAATGTATATTGTTAGACTGTTGACGCAGAATGGAAGAACGGCTCAACGAAAGTTAATTATTGCTAGATAAAATATTATGTCAGAGAAAGTAGAGGATGAGTTAGAGGGGATTGGTGAAGAAACCAATGAGCAAGATCAGGATGAGTTGTTTGAACATCACCG
>CAIXTT010000333.1 GCA_903922455.1 uncultured Bacteroidota bacterium
AGTTCATCATTCGTTGGATTAGGATAAAGTAAAATCTCCATATTTTCATCTGATGAAAGTCTTGGACAAGCTTGCAACGTCACATTTAAAGTAAAGTTTGTACTAGTGCCGCAGGCATTGCCGGCTTTTGCTTTTATGGCAAGTACGCTTCCGGCGGTTCCGGCGAAATTAAGAACTACCGCATTGGTTCCTTGTCCGCTTACAATCGTTACTCCTGCGGGGACTGTCCATATATAGGAAGATGCGCCACTTGTTACACTACAGGTATACGTCACATTCTGCGCATTAAAACAGGGTGTAACAGGACCTGAAATAGAAGAAGGTGTAGCGGGTTTTCCGGAGATTGCTAAAGATCCTGTAGCAGGACTACCACAAGCAGCCGTCTTGGTAACACTAATATTGCCGGTAGTAAACGAGCCAGTGAAGGAAACACTGATAGAAGAAGTTCCCTGCCCTGAAAGCAGCGTTGCACCTGCAGGAACAGACCAAACATACGTTGCGCCAACCTGACTTGTTATTGAATACGTTTTCGTGCTTACACAAACACCGGTGGCTTGTCCCGAAATAGTTCCAATAGCGCTGGCACCGGCAGTTGTATTAATTGTTATACAGAGGTTGCTACTCGTACCGCAGGTGTTCTTCGCTTTTACGCAAACACTACCATTTACGACAGCTGCACCTCCTGTTACTGAAATGGAAGTTGTGTTTTGACCGGACAAAATGGTATAACCAGCCGGCACTGTCCATACATATGTATTGTTTCCAAATACAGCCACGGTGGAGAATGTTACAGTATCGGTTGAACAAAATGTTGTAGGGCCATTTATAACCGTAGGTTTTGAAGGCTTACCATATACCGTTTTCGTACGTGCGTTACTGTTACCACACGCATTGAAGGCTATGACTGAAATGGGCCCCGAAACAAAAGAAGTAGTGAAAACCACACTAATAGATTTAGTGCCCTGCCCCGAAGCGATGGATGCTCCAGCAGGTACTGACCAAGAATAAGTAACATTTGCTACATTGGTAACTGAATACGTACGCGTCAATCCGCACACTCCGTATGCTGTACCTGAAATAGTGGAAGGGGTACTGGGAGAAGAAGAAGATCCTATGACCGAAATACAAGACGCAGTAGTTGAACCACAAAGATTGTTGGCAGTTACACATACATTTCCGCTCACAAAGCCCGCAGAATAATTCACCGTGATAGCAGTTGTTCCCTGACCGGACGAGACAGATGCATTCGCAGGGACGGTCCATTGATAACTGGTGGCTCCGGCGGAAGCCGGAACGACATAGGTAATACCAGTCGATCCCGCACACACTGAAACTTGTCCAGCAACCGTTCCTAATGGTGCAGGCAATTGATTTAAGGTAGTAATTACGGCAGATGTAGATGCCGACAATCCATTTGCATCTGTTACTGTAACCGTATAGGAACCCGCTGCAACATTACTGATATTAGCGTTTACACTGCCATTACTCCATAAATAGGAGAATGGCGCTGAACCGCCCAACACAGAAGTAGCAATACTACCATTGGATGTACTGGGGCAAGTTGCATTCGTGATGCTCACCACATTAATTGTTAGTCCCGCCGGAACACCATATCCACACAATGAATTATTCAATGAAACTACCCAGGGATTTGAATTGCCGATTGGGCCGGCCGGATCTGTATAGGGCGAAGGACTTTGAGGCAAGGTAGGCCAATCCCAACTCGTTACTCTTACAGAATCAAAAGCAGGAGATGCATTTACACCATACGATTGAGTGTAGGTAACATTTGTAAAAGGAACGACTAACCGCAACCACGAATTTGTATTTGAAGTGGTACGATACGGCTGCGCTTTACCCGCATTAAAAGCACTCAAACCAGCAGGTCGCTCTGAAGCTGAAAATCTAAAAATAATATCTGCCACCGGATTACTTCCACTCTTTGCTAAATTCCAAAAACGATCTGCAACCGCTGCAGCATTATTAGTTGGTGGAGTGGCGGTATTATTAAGATGGTCAACTACTGATGGGAAAGGTAAATTACCCGGTGCTGCGTAGGTGGATACCGTTACATCGCCCATATTTCCACTTTTATGATTAAAGGAAAAAGGTATATAATTCGGCGCTGCAGAATTGTTTCCAAATGGAATTACTCTATATCCAACTATAGAATTGATATTCTTCCAAAGTACATTTGAGTTTTCGCTTTCGGAAATCAAGAATCCATTGGTACGCTTAAATGCTCCCAACGGCGAAATTAAATTTCCAGTATTTAATGCAGGATTATTCATCGTTAAACTAAATCCATTCATTACGAAAAGACCTTGCGATAAAATAAGAGAAGTATCAATGGTAATACTTTTAACCATAGTGACTGCTTGTGTAGCCGCAGATTTATTTATTTCTAATTCATTAAAAACAATTGACTGCGATCCCGAAATCGTTTGGGCAGCTGTGCTATCCATGATCATCTTACTGTATGCAGGAACGAAGTTTCCATTATTGATAAAATCTTCCTGTACCGTTAAGTTAACTTTATTGTAAGGGCGATCTACGATAAATGAAAAATTCGGACGATTCGAACTCAACCCACTGAAAAAATTATCGGTAACACCTGCTCCTGGTATTAACGAACAGCCGGGTGCTGCATTTACGGTTGAGGATAAAATCAGTGTAGACTTAATTCCGGTTGTTTGAGTTAGATTAATGCGATCATCATTCGAACCGATGGTGGAACTATTATCAAAACAAATTTGCAACAACAAACTGCTCGTTCCATTCCAGACAATAGGTGTATTAAAATTAATTATATTAGCACCTAACACATTTGAAAAGGAAACAGGACCATACACCGGTGTTAAAGCTCCTGCATAAGGTACATTTGAGGCATGTTGGACAATGGGAACCAAGGCATAACTTATTGTAAAGCCTCCGTAAGCAGCTACGCTTCCTTTAGAATTTAATGAAAACTCTAATCCTTTAATAACATCATTGCTATTCAATCCTGCATTTAATAATTCATTAAAAGAATATATAATTTGTGTTCGTGCATCACTGCTTTGTGCTTTAAATGGAGTATATATATTATTTGAAATAGCTCCCTTTCCAAAAGTAGTTGACTGGACTTGTTCACTATTAATAATAAGCGCTCCATTATTAGTCAAATCTCGTCTGGTTTTTAATACATTGGAAGTAGAAGAAGGCGCATTGATTTCAATAGTATCTAGGCTGGAAATGCTTAAGTTGTTTGCCTGTGCAAATACATTTGATTTTATTATTGGATGAAAATAGGTTCTTGTTGGAGTCCCAATTGGTGGAAAAACTTGCGCTCTATCCAACACAACGTCTTCAAAAAGTGTAGGTGTTCCTCCACACCAGTTGCTAACATCCGACCAATCATCAGTATTACCAAGCCACAACTTATAGCCAGAAGGACAATTTGGAAAAACAAATACGGTAAAATCTTCAATCTCACCATACGTTTGCTGAGAACATGGATCTATGTTTGAATTATTGAAAACTTCCCGTACTCTCATTCTTGTTACTCCGGTATATCCGGTCGCAGGTGTTGTAAATGGTATGCTTCCAATTCCTAAACTAGGCAAACTTACTTGGCCCAATTTCTCGCCGGCATCGGTAAAATCCCCATCACGATTGTAATCAATAAAGACAGCTATATTATTAAAATTCGATACTTTATTCCCTGCCCTTACTGAAACACTATAGGTACCTGCCTGTGTTAAGACAACTGTACGTCCTGACACGGAAGGCCAAAATTCATAATCGGGAGGGTGCGTAGTAAAATCACAACCCGGACCTCCATTTGAAACTAAACAAGCTAAATTAGATGGGAGACCAGCATTATTATTTTTGGCACCAACGGTTGTGTTAATTGCAGATCCATAAGATCCATTTAATATAACGTGTTTTATATAATCATTGTTTGAATAACTACCATTTGATCTAGATGTACCAATAGTATAGGTGCCCTGGCAATATGCTAAATCTATCAAACAACTGCCATCAAGTGTAAACCCTCCAGCTCTTGGAGTTATAGATACACTGGTACCTCCGGGAGAAGGACAAGTACCAGGAGAACCACCAACTGCGACACCACGAAAATCTGCATCAACAAAATTGCCACCTTTAGCATTCGCACTTAAATCATAAGTAAGCCAAAAATAAGTGGTATCGTATTCCAAATAAAAACAAGAATTTCCTGAATTAATAAAATCCATGTTGGTTGTAGGGCTACTGATTCTCTGCCCAAACTTATTAGAAGGATAATCGTCACTTCCGAGTGTTACTGGAAATGGACTCACATAAGAAGTATCAAAAAAATTACTACCACCGGTATAATAAATTTTCGCATTACTGATGTCTGTTAATAAGGTGGTACCGTTCGTGTTTAACAATAAAGAATCCAATTTAACGGCAG
Organism: uncultured Bacteroidota bacterium; assembly: GCA_903922455.1. Classification (GTDB taxonomy): domain Bacteria; phylum Bacteroidota; class Bacteroidia; order AKYH767-A; family OLB10; genus JAJTFW01. Next base: position 4,439 of record CAIXTT010000333.1, read on the forward strand.
TTGAAAGTGCTCCATTCACTATTCCGCAACCACTGGTTCCTCCAATGATACAACGTATTCCAACAATCACTTGATCTTCTGTTCCACTTCCAATCGCGGAAGTATTCTGAAAAAACAAATCCATATTTACATCATTGGAAGAAGCGGCCGAAGGAAATGTATTCACCTGAAATCGGTCCAAATAAATATTGTTTCCAGCTTTTGAAACTCCCATAATAATAAAGTAATATCTCTTCGCTGTATAGGTTGCTGCATTTAAATCATACGTATATTGATTCCAAGTATTTGCAACGGTAACAGGAGCTGTATTATAATATCTCGATATTTTATTTACACCTAATGTATTGGAAAGTAACGTAGCCCCAATGATGGAAGGAGATGTATTTATATAAACACGAATTAGATCGTTCTTGGCTGATTGACCATTATCGCGATACATATAAAAACTGAGCTGCGGATTTGACCCCAAATTATTACTAAAGTCAAAAGGCTTTGTAATCATGATGGCAGTGTCATTTGAAGTTCCCGTAAAATTATTGAACATCATTACATTTTGCCCACCACCAGGAGCGGCCGCACATGTTGGATTTGTCGTCGTAGCTACGGGTTGTAAGAAAAAGTCTGTATTTACATTTGTTTCATAAACCTCTTGTCTCCATCCTGGAGCTGGAAAGATCGAACTGCTTTCAAAAGATTCTATTTGCTGCACCAGTTGAGGTAAAGCGCTGGTTCCTAGTAATAGAAATATAGCTAGTAAAGCAAGATGTTTTTTCATAATAAAGGTTATAAAATGGTAGTAAGATTTGGGTTGAATGTGTATTCAAAAATATGAAAATAACCCAGAATTACAAGCTTTTATTTATTGAACTTAGATGCGAAGCTCATTTATAATCTCCCAATTCCATTAATCAAATGAGTCACATGTTCTTCCTAAATTCACTACAACGATATAATTTTCGAAAAACCCCTTCAGATTATGAATTTTTCTGTCATTGCTAAGTGGTAATGGCATTTTTTAGTTTTGGACTACCATTAATTATTTTATTGTCTTAATTTTCAATATATTAGGTTAATATTTAGACTAAAAACCCATCTCCCCGCAACTAAATAAAGAAGAGAAATTATGTATTTTGAAATTTAGACTCCAATTTACCCGACAAAAATTTAATATATCTTTATCCAACCTAAATCAATGAAAAAAGAGTGAAAGGGAATATGAAAAATCGCGCCTCCGCTATTTTAGTTTTAATTTTAACGACATCGCTTTGTTTTGGACAGAAAAACCCCATTGACAGTTTAAAAAAATTGTTGGATGTTAGTGCACAAGATTCGGCACGTGTCAACATTCTTTTGGAATTAAGCAAAGCTAATTTTAGTGATGCTCCTGACGAAGCCATTCGATATGCAACCTTAGCAAAAGATTTATCGGAAGAAATAAATTTTATGAAGGGAACCGCTTTCTCTTATAAAAATTTAGGGATGGCTTATTATTTCAAAGGAGATTACCTTTTAACATTAGACAATTGGAATAAATCCATTCTTGCATTCGACTCCATTGGCGACAAGGGCGGAGTAGCCAATTTACAAAGTAATTTAGGAGCCGTTTATTTCAATCAAGGGGATGATGCCAATGCGCTTGACTACTATTTAAAGTCGCTAAAGATTGCGGAAGAGATGAAAGATACATTGCGAATTGTTACCAATTGTATTAACATAGGAGCTGTATATTTCAACAAAAAAGCAACGAAAGATCAAGCACAAATTTTCTATTTGCGGGCTCTTCCTTTAAGTGAACTTATAAAGGACAATGACGCCATTGGGACGGTAACTGTAAATTTGGGTGAGATCTATTTAGAAAAAAATAGCTTGGATTCGGCACTTCTCTTCTTTGAAAAATCACTGGTTGCTTTTGAAGGATCAGAAAATGCTCCGTACACATTAAACAACATTGGAAAAGTATATCGCAGAAGAGGGAATTTTCAAAAGGCATTGGAGTACCAGGTGAAAGCATATGATTATGCTAAAAAATTAGATGCGAAAAACGACATGGCCATTTCTCTTTTGGGATTAGCGACATCGTATAAAGAAAAAGGTGATCTCACCTTGGCTCTGAAAAACTATCACGAAGCCGAAGAGATTGCCAAGGCGATTGGATCCGATTATCAAGTCAAAGATGCTTACGAAGGCTTAGCCATTACCTATGCATTAAAAAAAGATTTTAGCAATGCTTACAAATATCAAACCTTGTTATTGGGTATAAAAGATAAACTATTCGATTTAGATATCGAAAAGAAATTAGGAACGCTACAGTTTAGATTTGACATCGATAAAAAATCATCCGAAATATCTTTACTTACAAAAGACAAAGAAATTCAAGAGCAAGAACTCAGAAGACAAAAAATTGTTCGCAATAGTTTTATTGGTGGATTCACCATCGTACTTTTATTTGCGGGTGTATTTTTAAGTCAGCGCAACAAAATCGCGAAAGAGAAAAAACGCAGCGACGAATTACTCTTAAACATTTTACCAGAGGAAACAGCCGAAGAATTAAAAGCAACCGGAACAGCAAAAGCAAAAAGTTTTGATTTAGTCACTGTCATGTTCACCGACTTCAAAAACTTTACTCAAGCCAGCGAAAAGTTAACAGCCGAAGAATTGGTTGCTGAAATTAACGAATGTTATAGTGAGTTTGATCGCATTATTACTCGCTACGGATTAGAGAAAATCAAAACCATTGGCGATAGTTATATGTGTGCTGGTGGATTGCCTGTTCCAAGTTTAACCCATGCGGAAGACATTGTAAAAGCGGGATTAGAAATGCAAGCTTTTATCGAAGCCAATAAAGCCAAACGCATGGCCATCGATCAACCCTTCTTTGAATTACGTTTAGGAATTCATACCGGTCCGGTGGTTGCAGGAATTGTAGGAATAAAAAAATTCGCATACGATATTTGGGGCGACACCGTGAA
>CAIXTT010000334.1 GCA_903922455.1 uncultured Bacteroidota bacterium
CCCCCCTAATTTCACATACCTTTGCGCCAGTTCGAGTATTTGTAGAGGAAAATTCTCTGAATAATCGACACAAAAACAAGAAAAATCAGTTTAAACAAAAAAAATAATCATTACATGGCTATTCTTCGCTTCCGCGCTCTGGAAAACAGCAGCAATCGCAAACCCATCGTCGTTATCGCTCCTTCGAGTAAGGTGAGTGACTTTTATGGTATTAATGTATTTGATAAAGAGAAAATGCATAAGTACTTAAGCAAGGAAGTATTTAGACAATTACAGGAAGCCACGCATATCGGTAATCGCATCGATCGTAAAGTTGCGGAGCTAGTAGCTGCTGCAATGAAGAACTGGGCGGTAAGCTTAGGTGCTACACATTATACACATTGGTTTCAACCTTTAACAGGGAGCACTGCGGAAAAGCATGATTCGTTTTTTGAATTGAGTGATGAAGGAAGAGCAATCGAAGCTTTCAGTTCAAGTGCGCTCGTTCAACAAGAGCCTGATGCATCTTCATTTCCGAATGGAGGAATTCGTAATACGTTTGAAGCACGCGGATATACCGCATGGGATCCAAGTTCTCCTGCATTTATTATGGAGAGCCCTTCTGGAAAAACGTTGTGCATTCCAACTATTTTCGTTTCATATACAGGCGAAACCCTCGATTTTAAAGCACCACTATTAAAAGCATTGCATGCATTGAATAATGCAGCGGTTCCTGTTTGTCAGTACTTCGATAAAAATGTTTCTTCTGTTAGCGCTACATTAGGTATCGAGCAAGAATATTTTTTGGTGGATATTGATATGTACAATGCACGTCCCGATTTAGAAATGACAGGTCGGACATTATTTGGTGCGGAGGCAGCAAAAGGTCAACAGTTAGATGATCATTATTTCGGAACTATTCCCGATCGCGTGAATTCTTTCATGGTGGATATGGAAATCGAATCGATGAAGTTGGGTATTCCATTAAAAACTCGTCACAATGAAGTAGCGCCTTCTCAATTTGAATGTGCTCCTGTATTTGAAGATATCAATTTAGCAGTAGATCATAATCAACTGTTGATGGATGTAATGGATAAGGTAGCACGACGTCATCACTTCAAAGTGTTGTTGCACGAGAAACCGTATGCAGGAATGAATGGTTCTGGTAAGCATAATAACTGGAGTTTAAGTACGAACACCGGTAAGAATTTATTGTCGCCCGGAAATTCTCCAAAAAGTAATTTGATGTTCTTAACTTTTTTCATCAATACCATTCGTGCTGTATTTGAACATGCCGATTTACTTCGTGCTTCCATCACGAGCGCAAGTAACGATCATCGATTAGGTGCTAACGAAGCGCCTCCTGCTATCATGTCTATCTTCTTAGGCGAGCAGTTAACGAAGGTGATGGATGAGATTGAGAAGTCGGTGAAGGATAAAAAAATGACGCCCGAAGAGAAAACAGCGTTGAAATTAAACATCGGAAAAATTCCAGAAATTTTATTGGATAACACCGACCGTAATCGTACTTCTCCGTTTGCATTTACTGGAAATAAATTTGAGTTTCGCGCAGTAGGATCATCAGCCAACAGCTCACATCCGATGACAATTTTAAATACCATCGTAGCGGATCAATTGGTTAAATTTCATACGGAAGTAGAAACCATCGCGAAGAAGGGAATTAAATCGGATGAAGCCATTTTAAAAGTATTGCGTAAGTACATTGTAGAATCAAAGGCCATCCGCTTCGAGGGAAATGGGTATGGAGATGAGTGGAAGAAAGAAGCTAAGAAACGTGGTTTAAGTAATGTAACCACCACACCGCCTGCTTTAGATGCATTTGTTACCAAGCAGTCAATTAGTCTTTTTGAACGTAACGGAATTTTCAGTCATAGAGAAGTAGAAGCGCGTCACGAAATTATGTTGGAGACGTATATCAAAAAGATTCAAATTGAATCTCGTGTAATGGGTAGCATTGCGGTTAATCATATTATTCCCGCAGCCATAAAGTATCAAAATCTATTGGTGCAAAATGTAGAAGGAATGAAAGATATTGGTTTGCCAAAGGAAGTATTCTCAACACAACTCGAACTGATCAAGGAAATTTCTACTCACATTACCATCATTAAGAAAAAAGTGGATGAGATGGTAGAAGCAAGAAAGAAAGCGAATGCCATTTCAGATGTGCGTGCACATGCTATTGCTTATTGCGATAAAGTGAAAGTATACTTCAGCGAAATTCGTTATCATGTAGATAAATTGGAGTTAATTGTGGACGATGAAAGCTGGCCACTTCCAAAGTACCGTGAGATGGTAACGATTCGTTAATCATTGCATAAAATATTTTGAAAGAGTCTTGAGAAATCGAGGCTCTTTTGTTTTGGCTTCAATTGTTAAACGTGATAATCTAATTTCAATTCTAGTTCAAATCCACATAAACCACAGAGGTCAACGAGTTTTTCACAGAGGTCACAAAGGTATTTAGTTGATCGAGAAGATTTTTTTTGCAGTAATTTCTCAGTGCCGCTCTGTGTAAATCTTTGTGCTCTTTGTGCCGATGAATGAAAGTTTGATTGAGCTACAATAGTTTGATAAATTTTCGTCAAATGAACTTAGCGCCTCTGCGCCTTTGCGAGAAAAAATTGCTGTTATCTAAATTATTCTAGATAAAACTCTCGTATAAAGCAATGTTTGTAAAATAGCCGTAGCTCCCAAAATCCACAAACACAGAATAATTTCCTGCTGTGAAAGAAACCAATATCCTAACAAAGTTTGTAGTGTAACACATACTGCAAAAATTCGCAGAATATTTTTTTCTTCTTTTACTTTCAATAAAGCATACAATAATGGAAGTTGAATGGAGGTGAAAAGTAGGAGGATGAATGCTGGAATCATCCACCAAAGTGAAATGGTATTCATTTGAAGTTTATTCATAAAAAACAAACAAACTCCTACCCAAGTTAAACCCATTACCGATCCGCCAATAACCATTTTTAAAACAGATTCCTTTAACGCATCCCGATTCCCCTCAGTAAAGTTTAATACCCCACTCGTTCCTAATAGATGAATGATGGCACAGCCTGTATAGGTCCAAAGTAAAATCATATGAAATGAACTCATTGATATTGATCCCAATAAAATTGCTCCAAAGAATAAAGGAGTTTTGTTGTTTAATAATACAATCGTACTTCGTAAAAAGTAAATCCCCGATTTTTTCAATTGTGTGAAATCAGTACGCGGTAAGTAGGGAAGTGGATACGTTGAATAAAAATATGTACATAGGATAGCTAATCGCATTCCTTGTGTTGCCACTAATAAAATCAGTAATTCTTGAAATGAAAGTTGAGACTTGGTGAAAAGAATCCATCCAATGGTCACGATTAAACTTAACCAACTAATCAAATTCCACGAATTAATTTTATCCTCCAATTTCGCAATTACTTTGTACGATTCATTGTAGATCTGTAGAATTAAATAGCATGCAGCTAAGAAGAGTAGGGTAAGCGGAATTTTGAATAGCGCAAGGATCGCAATAAGTAGATACCC
>CAIXTT010000335.1 GCA_903922455.1 uncultured Bacteroidota bacterium
ACTCCCGTAGGACCTAAGAAAATGAAAGTACCAATGGGCTTGTTCGGATCTTTTAATCCAGCGCGATTACGTTGAATGGCTTTCACCACTTTCTTCACGGCTTCGTCCTGACCAATTACCTTTCCTTTCAATTCATCTGGCATTTGAATCAATCGAGCAGTTTCAGCTTGTGCAATTCGCGTTACTGGAATTCCACTCATCATAGCTACTACTTGAGCGACATCCTCCACATCCACTTTGTAACGTGTGTTCTTGGTTTCTTCTTCCCAAGTTTGCTTCGCACTTTCTAATTGCTCGAATAATTGCTTTTCAGTATCACGTAAGCGTGCAGCTTCTTCGTATTTCTGACTGCGCACCACACGATTTTTTTCTACTTTAATATCCGCAACCTTATTTTCAAGGTCGATGATATTTTGTGGAACGTGGATGTTTGAAATATGTACACGTGAACCAGATTCATCTAAAGCATCAATGGCTTTGTCTGGAAGGAAACGATCAGTGATATAACGCTCAGTTAATTTAACGCAGGCTGCAATGGCTTCATCGGTATAAGTTACGTGATGATGTTCTTCATAGCGCTCTTTAATATTTCCTAAAATTTCGATGGTTTCATCAACCGTAGTTGGATCCACAATTACTTTTTGGAAACGGCGATCTAAGGCGCCATCTTTTTCGATGTACTGACGGTACTCATCTAAAGTAGTAGCACCAATACATTGAATTTCTCCACGTGCTAATGCTGGCTTAAACATGTTCGATGCGTCTAATGATCCAGAAGCACCACCAGCACCAATAATGGTGTGGATCTCATCAATAAATAAAATCACATCAGGCGATTTCTCCAATTCGTTCATCACCGCTTTCATTCGTTCTTCAAATTGACCACGGTATTTTGTACCGGCCACTAAGGAAGCTAAATCTAAAGTAACAATGCGCTTATTAAATAATACGCGAGAAACTTTGCGTTGAATGATACGTAGGGCAAGTCCTTCAGCAATCGCCGACTTACCAACACCAGGTTCACCAATTAAGATGGGATTATTTTTCTTTCTACGTGATAAGATTTGAGAAACGCGCTCAATTTCCTTTTCACGACCCACAATAGGATCTAGTTTACCTTCTTCTGCGGCCTTGGTTAAATCCCTTCCGAAATTATCCAGTACAGGCGTTTTTGATTTTGATTCACCAGGCTTCTTTTGTGATGAGCCGAAAGAAGGACCATCGTCGTCTTTTGAATACGGATCATCATCGTTGGATGATTGAGGAGCTTCTGATTTAAAATTTGATTTGAACAATTCTAATTCTTCTCTCATAATATCATAGGTTATTCCAAATTGATTTAAGATTTGAGTAGCAATATTGTCTTCGTCTTTTAAGATGGCTAACAATAAATGCTCAGTACCGATTATCTCACTTTTGAAAATTTTAGCTTCCAGGTAAGTGATCTTAAGCGCTTTTTCAGCTTGTTTTGTAAGTGGAATATTGTTGAGGTTGCTCACTGATCCAGCATTGCCTTTTACTGCATTTTCAACGGATTTGCGGAGCTCCACCAAGTTAATATTTAACGACTTCAGAAATTTTATTGCCATTCCTTCACCTTCGCGGATAAGACCTAGCAATAAGTGTTCTGTGCCGATATAATCATGACCCAGACGTAAGGCCTCTTCACGACTAAACGCGATTACATCTTTTACTCTAGGTGAGAATTTTGCTTCCATAAGGATGACTAATTTATATTATTTGAACGTAAGGGATCTAAAAAAGTTTTACTATGTTTTGTTTTGGTAATCTAAGGACGTTTAATCGTGTGAATTATTGTAATCCCTCCGGTCTAATCTACAACCATAAATGCTGGTAAACCAAGCTTTTTTTTAGCTTCTTACGGAATTCTTACATTGTTGATAATTATGAGGGAACTTGTCCAAAAATATGCTACACTTTCGCTACCTTCGTGCATCATTGAAAATCTTTATCAACATCCTGATTAACAAAATTAATATACTCTTGGTCAGCACCTTGTTGCAACTTCAGGAATTCCAATTAAACTAATATCTTACTAAAAATATAAAAATGGCAGAAGGCGAAAAAATCGTCCGTATTAACATTGAAGATGAAATGAAAACCGCTTACATCGATTATTCGATGTCAGTAATCGTTTCTCGAGCATTACCGGATGTGCGCGATGGATTAAAACCAGTACACCGTCGTGTGCTTTTTGGTATGTTGGACTTGGGCGTATTATCGAATCGCGCTCATAAGAAATCAGCAAGAATTGTTGGAGAAGTATTGGGAAAGTATCATCCTCATGGAGATAGCTCCGTTTATGATGCAATGGTGCGTATGGCTCAGCCATGGTCCTTGCGTTATATGCTCGTCGATGGGCAAGGAAATTTTGGATCGGTGGATGGTGATAGTCCAGCAGCCATGCGTTATACTGAGGCCCGACTTCGCAAAATTGCGGAGGAGATGTTGGCGGATATCGACAAGGATACAGTCGATTTCAGATTGAATTTTGATGATACTTTAGAAGAACCAACGGTTTTACCTGCAAAAATCCCTTGCCTTTTGGTGAATGGAGCATCTGGAATTGCCGTAGGAATGGCCACCAACATGGCTCCGCATAATTTGACAGAGGCGTTGGATGCTGTAATCGCCTATATTGACAATAATGATATTACCATCGAAGAGCTTACAAAGTACGTGAAAGCTCCTGATTTCCCAACCGGTGGAATTATTTATGGGCACTCAGGTGTTCGTGATGCTTATGAGACTGGTCGTGGACGTGTGGTGATCCGTGCGAAAACGCTAATTGAGACTACGGCTAGCGGTCGTGAGCGAATTATCGTTACTGAGATTCCTTATCAGGTGAATAAAGCGGATATGATCAAGAAAACCGCTGATCTCATCAACGATAAGAAGATTGAAGGAATTAGCGATATCCGGGACGAGTCAGACCGTACCGGAATGCGCATCATTTATGAAATTAAGCGTGATGCCATGGCATCGGTGGTACTAAACCATCTTTATAAACATACAGAATTACAGAATTCGTTCAGCATCAACAATATCGCTTTAGTTGGCGGTCGACCAATGATGCTAAATTTGAAAGATATGTTAGTTCACTTTGTGGCGCATCGTCACGAAGTTTTGATTCGTAAAACGAAGTATGAATTAGCAGAAGCAGAAAAGAGAGCTCATATTTTAGAGGGATTATTGATTGCCTTAGATCATTTAGATGAGGTGATCGCCTTGATTCGTAAATCTCAAACTCCTGATGAAGCAAAATCTGGGTTGATGGCGACTTTCCAATTGAGCGAAATTCAGTCGAAGGCTATTTTGGAGATGCGTTTACAACGTTTAACTGGTCTAGAACGCGACAAGATTAAAGCAGAATATGCAGAGATCAAGAAAATGATCGATTTCTATTTGGAAGTATTGGCAGATGAGGCCTTGAGAATGAAGATTCTGAAGGATGAAATGCTCGAAATGCGTGAGAAATATGGTGATGAGCGTCGCACAGAAATCGTTTATAGCGCCGATGATTTGAGCATGGAAGATATGATTGCCAATGAACCGGTAGTTGTAACCATTTCTCATCTTGGATATATCAAACGTACTTCTTTGGATGAGTATCGTACACAAGGTCGTGGCGGTCGTGGTTCATCTGGAGCCGCTACGCGTGATGAAGATTTTGTAGAGCATCTGTTTATTGCCACCAACCATAATTACTTATTGCTCTTTACAGAGAAAGGAAAGTGTTTCTGGCTACGTGTATTTGAAATTCCGGAAGGAGCTAAAAATACTAAAGGAAGAGCGTTGCAAAATTTGATCAGCATTACGCCTGATGATAAGGTGAAAGCATTTGTGAATGCGATGAACTTGAACGAGGAAGATTATTTGAACAAGAATCATATCATCCTTTGTACCAAGAAAGGTACCATCAAGAAAACGTTGCTCGAAGCTTATTCTCGTCCACGTCAAAATGGTATTAATGCCATCACGATTAATGAGGGAGATGAGTTAATTGAAGCAAGATTGACCAATGGAAATAACGAGATTTTGTTAGCCATCAAATCGGGCAGAGCGATTCGTTTCAATGAGTCGAAAGTTCGACCCATGGGTAGAAATGCTTCTGGTGTAAGAGGCGTAAGTCTAGACAGCGAAAATGATGAGGTAATTGGAATGGTGTGCATTGATATCGCCAAGCCAGATACCATTTTAGTGGTTTCAGAAAAAGGGTATGGAAAACGTACTGATATTGAAGACTATAGAGTAACGAACCGTGGCGGAAAAGGAGTGAAGACCTTACAAGTAACGGAGAAAACGGGACAGTTAGTGGGGATAAAGTCCGTGGTAGATGGCGACGATTTGATGATCATTACCAAGAAGGGAACTACCATACGTACTCCTGTGGATGAATTACGCGTTATGGGTCGTGCTACTCAGGGTGTGAAGTTGATTCGATTGGATGGGGAAGATGAAATTGCTTCCATTGCTAAAGTGGAAGAACATCTTCTAAAAGCCATCGAAACAGCTGCAGTGGAAGGAGCTGATATCTTGGATGAGTACGGTAACGTAATCGTACCAGCCGTGGTTGAAACTTCAGTAGAAGCTTCTTTAGAAACGACAGAAGAATCGAATATTGAATCTTCGGAAGAATCATCAGAAGAAAGTCCAATGGATGCAACTGATTCTGACGAAACGGAAAATCCATCTGAAGGAAACGACGAGGAAGAAGGGGAAGAAGGTAACAAAGAAAACGACGAAAATAATTAATCAAATCTAATTTATAATATATTCATTATGAAACGTATATTGATTTTATTGGGAGTAATACTTTCACTAAATGCATCTGGTCAAAAAGCCGCAGTTCAAACTGCGTTTAACTACCTTCGTTACGATGACTTAGACAAAGCGAAGGAAGCTATTGATGGTGCTGCCACCACAGAGTCGACCATTAGCTATCCTAAAACATGGTATTACCGTGGAAGCATTTACCATGCGATTTATGAGTCGGCCAAGGAAAAATTCGCGGCATTAAAGCCCGGATCACTCAACGAGGCTAAATTATCGTATGAAAAAACACTCGAATTAGACACCAAGAACGAGTTTAGAGACGATGTATTGAAGCGTTTGGAGGTAGTTGCTTCACAATGCTTAAACAATGGAGTGGATAGCTACAAAGAAGGAAAATATGCGGAAGCACTTAATTCCTTTCAAGCGTCTGTCGATATCAACAAAAAGTATTACAAACGCACCGATACGCTGGCCATTTACAATGCTGGATTGGCTGCCGACAAATTGGGAAATGTTACTACGGCCTTAAACAACTTTAAGATATTAACCGATGCAAACTACGGAGGATCAAAGTTATATAGTATTATGGCAAACATTTATTTAGATCAAAAAGATACTGCCAATGCTTTATTAACCATTAATGAAGGTCGCCAGAAATTTCCGGAAGATGGAACCTTAATTACGCAAGGACTTAATATCTATTTGAGCAGCGGACGTGATGCGGAAGCGTTTTCACAAAACGAAGAAGCCATCAAAGCGGATCCATCTAATGCCATTTTATACTATATCAAAGGAAATTTGTCTGATAAATTAGGTAAGAAGGAAGATGCAGTTGCGGCTTATAAGAAGTCAATTGAGCTAAAACCCGACAACTTCGATGCAATCTATAATCTAGGTGCGATGTTCTTTAACGATGGGGCAGAAATGGCAAACAAAGCCAATGGAATTCCAGCCAATAAAGTAGTCGAATATGAGGCTGCCAAGAAGAAATTCGAAGCCAAATTCAAGGATGCATTGCCATACCTGGAAAAGGCTCATCAGCTCAATCCAACCGACAAGGCCACCATGCAAAGTTTAAAACAATTGTACACTCGAATAGGTGATTTAGCCAAAGCAGGCGAAATGAAGAAGAAGATCGAGACACCCAAGTAATATGAAGGAAAGGAGGACAATGTCCTCTTTTTCA
>CAIXTT010000336.1 GCA_903922455.1 uncultured Bacteroidota bacterium
AGGTAATTCCAGCATCCACTTGTCTTTTGTTGGCGACGTTAAACGTTATGCAAAAGCCTAATCCTCCATCACAATCTCTTTGGGGAGATGCAATCGTTAACTTGTAAGTGATTTTAGATCTATCTGCTTGCGCAACACAGGATAGTGAAAGGCTAAAAAGAAAAAGGAGTTGTAGTAAAATGATTTTTTTCATGGTTATTTTTTTAAGTTATTAATTAGTTAAAATTATTTGTTCACTTTTTCAGATTGTGCGAATAGGTTATCATTGTTGATGTAAATTATTCGATAGGGCTCTGGACACATCTTTAAATTTGCTAGTAAAATTTTATGAAGCCGTTTGCTATCTTTTTTCAAAAGTCGATTCCAAATGAAAACTACTGTGTAAGGTTCATTTTTCCCAACGGTATGTTTGATGTGATTCTTGAAGGAATATGCATGTGCAATTAAACGATCGAAACTTACAAGCGAATCCAACGGCGCTGCAGTTTTTGGAGGGAACGTTGCAAATTTGTTTTCGATGTTCCAATTCAAATGAGGGAATCCCGGAGCGTAACAATTAATAAACCAGGCCTCTTGAAATTGATTGTGGCCATAATAGATGGCTTGAATAAGTTGATAGTGATTTTTCTTTTGTTCACGGAAATGCAATGTGTCATTCACTTTCAAGAAATTAATATAATTCGTATCAATTAAGTAAGCTTGATCCCTTGGAGCTTTCATCTTTTTTAGATACCGTGTATGAAGTTTCTCATCCATTATTTTTGGATTCTTGATTCCTGCCGTCGTTTTCATAAGGAACCCACAGCTGCTACTGGTGAGTGTTACCAATCCAAGGATCGACAAGAGAAGAAGTTTGTTGATGTTGTTATGCATAGAATTTTTATTCTTTTTTAAGAAGCCGGTAAGTGGTTCAATTCTTACCGGCTCAGAGTTTTTGTTATTGTAAGATGGCGTTAAGCATTACGGTGCCCAAAAGATTTCTCGATTTGTCGAGACGGTATTCACCTTTGCGAATGATAACTTTACTAAAGCCTAATTGTTCTGAAATTTCCTGTGGAAGTATTTTGTCTTCGTATACATAAAATATGTTTTCGTTTTCTTCAGCTGGCGATGTATCACTTATGATTTTCAGTTGAAGTTGACCTCGGACAATTTGCACTTCAGCGATTCCTTCTCCAGTTCCAACAGGTTTGGTACTGCTAATAAATCGAATGCATAATCCTTTTTCTCCATCACATCCATCTCCAATGGCTGCAGGCTTTGATCGTGTACCAAATACAAATTGAATTCTTTCTGCATTTTGAGCGTATGATTCAAGTGAAAGGAAGGCAAAGATTCCAAGAATAAAAATTATTTTTTTGAAGTTGATGGATACAAGTGTTTTCATGATTGTTTTATTTTTTAAAGTTTTTTATAGAAAATATATTGTGAAACGTTTAGGCACGTCGGAGCCGATTCATAATGCTGTCCTGACAGATTATAAAACAATAAAGAAGGAATAGGTGCTGTGCACCTAATTCCTTCTTGTTAATACAGTATTCATTTTTTTGAGCATCGTTGGCAGTTTTTACATAAGGGTTTAGTTGTCCCTGCCGTTGTCGCTATTCACTCTCTATAAAAATTCTCTCTTCACAAAATGCTTAATATGAAAACAAATGTAAGCTATGTTTTAGAATTTCCAACTATGTTTATTCAAAGAAATGAACATGTAATTGTTAATTGGAAATTTGAGGTTATTATTTTTTTAAATTTTATTTTAAAGCTGCAGGAACAAATCAACATCCTTGTTATAGCAAAACAGCACCCTGAAGGGGTTCAATGTTTATAGCAAGAAAAGAAAAAAATAAATCCCAACCCCGACGGGGTTGTTCCTCGGCGAATTTGACCTGCGAAGAGGTGTGACCCCTCTGGGGTCACCATTAAAAAATAAAATTCGTTCCTATAAATATTTGACCCCTATGGGGTCATTGTCGCCATACAATTCTTTTGTATTGGAAAAATTGTTTTCAATATTCAGAACCCTGACGATGTTTCTAAAGTAAAATCAATTTTCTCTAGTGCACTTTTGTGTCCTCTAGTTTCTCTAGTGTTAAAAGAGGCAGTTCTAATTATTGATCTCATTAATATCAACTAAAATTTCTTTGCAATAAGTATAGTATGTATTTCTTGTTTTGAATTTGCATCTTCATAATTGACATGTAACACTTTCGGTGTTTCAAATCCTCCATCCATAATACCTTTTGTTAGTTTAGTCAATTCATGAAAATAAAAATACGAGCGATCTCCCGTACTGGCTGTTTTAAACCCCGATTGAGCCGGATCCCCTTCTACAAAACTTATATAGAGAATGCCGTTTTGTTTAAGAGCGTTGATGCATCCGCGATCAGTTGAATACTTTCTTCGCCCGATAAATAAGGTAAACAAAATCCAGCAATAATTCCATCAAAGGATTTGTTTAATTTCAAAATATCGCGATCATCCATCACTTCAAATTGTGCTGTCGGGTTATTTTTTTGAGCCAACATGATCATCGACTCGGAAAAATCAATTCCATACATTGAAAAGTCATTTCGTGATGTCAGCAATTGTTTGGAGATATTTCCTGGTCCACATCCTATCTCTAACACAGGAGCATTCGACTTTTCGATGGCTACACAAAATTGAGCATAGCTTTCATCGTATATTTCCAAATCCATAAATCTTTCCTGGTAAAGTTGTGCAACTTTATTCCAGGTTTGAAATGTTTCTGTTTGCTTAGACATGATTAAAATTTTCCTGCAATATGTCTAACATCTAAAAACTAAAAACTAAAAACTAA
>CAIXTT010000337.1 GCA_903922455.1 uncultured Bacteroidota bacterium
AATATCTCCAGGCATTTCGTTACCATCAAAGTCCGAGTATTCATCAGCCATTGCCACATTCACCAAATTAACAAATAGTTCATTTTTCATTTGATTCAAAAAATCAAGTGATTCAATAATTGCTGCGCTTTTAAGTATGTACGCAATCCCGTAGTCTTAGCAACGCAAAGTACTTCGGGGGTATCGCAAGTCTACACTCTGAAGTCTTTACGGAACCCCAAAGTATAAGCAACGTGATGGACTTCAGGGGTATCGCGAGGTTGTACACTGAAGTTTATATAAAGTAAGTTGAGGATTAATAAAGAATGGTTTGATTCAGGTAATTCATCTGATTTTTTTTACGTCTCCCAAAAATTGTAATGTAGTCCGTTGCTGCCATTGCTTGACGTTGCGACTATTGCGTTTAAACTAAGTTTCAATTGAAACCTATCATTTTTATGTGGTTTTCCACAATTTTCCACATTGATAATTGATTTTTTACCGTTATGCCCTCAGATTTACTAAATTTGCTGAGCTTAAATAAAACGTGATTCATTTCCTATCCCCGGTATACCTTTATGGGCTCTCCTTGCTCATCATTCCCATTGTCATTCATTTATTTAATTTTAGAAGGTATAAGAAAGTCCTTTTCACTAATGTCCGATTTCTTCAGGAATTAAAAGAAGAAACCACTAAAATAAGTAGACTTAAACATTTGCTTGTTCTTTTAACGAGGTTGCTCGCCATTGCTTTTATTGTCCTAGCCTTCGCTCAACCCACTATTCCGGTGGGGATTCAAGCCGCTCAAAATCTATCCAATCCTGTTAGCGTTTATATTGACAATTCATTTAGTATGGATGCTATCAGTAGTCAAGGAGCGCTTTTGGAAGTGGCTAAGCAAAAAGCTACCGAAATTGCGAATTCATATCCGGCAACAACTCGCTTCCAATTACTGACTAACAATTTCGATGCTTATCGACAACGACTTATTTCTAAAGATGACTTTTTAGATGAGTTGAATCGAGTGAAGTTTTCTGCACAACCTCGATTTCTAACGGAGGTGATACTACGTCAAAAAGAAGTGGCAACCGCTGGCTCTGCAGCCGGACTAACATCTTACCTCATATCCGACTTTCAAAAATCAACGAGCGATTTTGAAAAAGTGCAAACTGATTCTTCCATGGCAGTAAAGATGGTCGTGTTGCCCTTGCAACCCACTGCTAATTTATATGTGGATTCATGTTGGTTGAGTTCGCCTATCGTGCAGCTCGGACAAGCACTTGAGTTTACGTTGAGTATTCAAAATAGTAGCGCTAAGGATGCCGAAAATGTTCCCGTGAGATTGATGCTGAATGGAACACAAAAAGCAGTGACCAGCTTAACCATTCCAGCCGGACAAAAAGTGGAAACTACGTTTAGCTTTACGGCTGCTGAATCGGGATGGCAAAAAGCCGCAATCAAAATTGCAGATCATCCTCTAAATTTCGATGACGATTATTATTTGTCTTTTGAAGTGAAGGAAAAACTTCACGTATTGTCCATCAGTGAAAATACATCCCCCTATTTAGAAGCTTTGTTTAATAAGGATCCGTTTTTTGAGTTTGTGAAGTCGAATGCTAACGGTGTCGACTATGCTAATTTTAGAAAACAAGATTTAATAGTGTTGCAAGGCCTTCGACAAATATCATCTGGTTTAAGTGAAGAATTGAAAAAGTATTTGGAAGCTGGTGGTTCCATCTGTCTTTTTCCTGATTCATTATCTGACCTCAACAGCTTTAATTTATTTTTGAATTCGGTGAGTGCAGATGCGTTTAGGGGGATTAATGAAAACAACGATAAGGTGAGTGAAGTAGATTTACAACATGCCTTATTTAAGGATGTGTTTGATAATAAACCAAAAGAAGGTCGAATTGATTTCCCTGCTGTTGCCAAACATTTTGATCAATCGGTGAATAGTAAAAGTGTAAGGCAAATATTGATGAAGTTGCAAGGAGGTGGTTCCTTTCTTTCTTTGTATCCCATCGGAAAAGGTCAACTGTATGTTTTTTCGGTTCCGATGCAAACTGGGTTTAGTAATCTTGCGCGCCATGCTATTTTTGTTCCTGTCCTTTATCGAATGGCAATTCTAACGGCTAAGCCTTTATCTTTTTCAAATACCATCGGTAGCAATGATGCTATCTTACTTAATGCAGCTGCACCTACAGGAGATGAAGCATTTCACCTCATCAATAAAGAATCCAATACCGATATTATTCCATCAGCAAGAGCTATAGCTTCAGGCTTGATGCTCGATATGGGAAATCAAGTTCAGGTAGCTGGGCAATATGATTTGATGAAAGGAAATCAATTGGTAACGGCACTCGCATTTAATTATGATCGCAAGGAATCAGAAATGATTTTTTACGATGAAGCGATGATTCAAGAAAAAATTGAAACGTTGAAGTTGGAGAATTGGTCGTACTTTAACGCAGCTACTCCCGACCTTAAGAAAACTTTATTGGATTTGAATAATGGAATTTCCCTTTGGAAATACGCCATCTTCTCTGCCTTAATTTGCTTGTTATTGGAAATACTACTCATTCGATTCTGGAAAACAGCATGAACATACTCATCAAAAACGTACAAGTAAATGATCCTGCCTCGGCACATCATGGAAAAGTGTTAGATGTATACATTCAAGATGGAAAATATAATTCCATCGGCAAATCGTTGAAAGAAGGAAAAGGAGATCAAGTCGTAAATGGAACCGATTGTATTATTTCTCCAGGATGGTTTGATATGCGTGTTTCTTTTAAAGAGCCCGGTGATGAGCAGAAGGAAACTATTCGAAGCGGACAAGATGCCGCTGCTGCTGGTGGATTTACAGGAGTTCTCCTAATGCCATCTACCCATCCGCCTTTGCAAACCAATGCCGATATTTCTTTTGTAAAACGGCAAGCCGCCAATCATTTGGTTGATGTGATTCCTGCAGGTGTGTTGACTGATAAACGCGAAGGAAAAGAATTGTCGGGCATGTACGATATGCAATTGGCAGGAGCACGAGCATTCACAGATGATAAGCGTTCCATCAACAACAGCGGAGTGATGCTGCGAGCTATACAATACGCAGCGAACATTGGTGCCAGTGTGATTGCTTATACTGATGATCCAGGATTAACTGACAAACTGCAAGCCAATGAAAGTCCTGCCACCACGGTGTTGGGATTTAAAGGAATGCCTTCTATTGCCGAAGAAATATCGGTACAACGTAATTTAAGTTTAGTTGCCTATTCAGGACATCCCATTCATTTGAGTGGCATCAGTACGAAGGAAGCGGTAGAAATTATTCGCGAAGCCAAGAAGAAAAAACTTCCAGTTACTGCAGAAGTATACGTTTACCATTTAGCTTTAGAAGATGGTACACTCGAAACTTTCGATACTCTCTACAAGGTTAAACCACCCTTGCGCAGTGCCGACGATTTAAAAGCCTTGCAAAAAGCGGTACTCGACGGAACCATCGATGTTGTTTGTTCCGACCATTGTCCGGAAGATATTGAATCGAAAGACGTAGAGTTTGACTATGCTGCTTTTGGTATGATTGGATTAGAAAGTTTTTATGGCGTTCTCAATACTTCACTAAAAGGAAAGCTTACCGAAGATCGATTGTATCACTTGCTGGTAAAATCACCTCGCGAAATTTTGAAGATGAACATTCCTTCCATCCAAGAAAAAGAAGTAGCCAATTTCACTTTGTATCATCCAAAAAAAGAATGGACACTGGAGAAATCAGACTTAAAATCGCTATCTGCAAACACACCTTTCCTAGGAAAGAAATTGATTGGAAAAGTTTTGATGACAGGGAATAATGGGCAAGTAAATAAGTCTGTTTAGAATTGTTTTTAAAATATTTTGGTGTAGCGATTGGCATTCGTTTTTATATGAGAACCCCTACGGGGTTCAACCTAATTAGCGAAGCGAATAGAAATCATAACCCAACCCCAGCGGGGTTGCACATCGGCTTTTGTTCCCTCGCGTTTGTATGGATCCGCTGGGTTCAGAATAATAAAATGCAATTCGTTTCAATTGAGGTTTGACCCCTATGGGGTCTTGTTCAAAATGAAATTGCGCGAATCTCTATACGATGTATTTATTATCCGCTTAAAAACATTATGGTTTGTTCAGTGAACCCCAGCGGGGTTCAACCTAATTAGCGAAGCGAATAGAAATCATAACCCA
>CAIXTT010000338.1 GCA_903922455.1 uncultured Bacteroidota bacterium
GAGTTGGAGAAGATGATGGCAGAATAAATAACCCCGCAGTGCTGCAAGGCAGGTTTGAAAATGTACTTATTTGAAAATTTGAAGATGAAACAAGATCATTTTTATAATGTGTTTACCAGTTTGATACAAGGCATTAAATTTAACCGCTAGGAACGCAAGGAAGGCGCGGAGACCGCAAATAATAAACTTGCGAGTAGAATTACTCAATGTTCGAATAGAAATCCTAAATTCAAAGTTTATTGTAAGTCGATTTTTTACTTTTAACTAAAATCAAATCTGCGAAAATCCGATTTATCCGTTTTACAATTTGAAGCTTCAGCGAAAGATTGTGTCATCCGTGTTCACTTTTTCTCTAAGAAAGTAAATCATAAAAAATCTTAATCAATCTTAATAAATCTGCGCTTGCCTGCCAAAGCTTCAGCAAAGGTAGGGCCCATCAGAGTATTGATAGAGGTATATGCTTTAATTACTCTTGAAAAATTAAATATAAGTTATTGATTACAAGCACTTAACATAAATTCCTCCGAATCCTTTGTATTTTGGGTATAATCGTAGTATCTTTGCCGACCCAAATTACGGGTAATAATACATTAAACCATGGCTAAGAAAGGTAACCGCGTTCAGGTGATTATGGAGTGTACAGAGCATAAAAACTCTGGTAAACCAGGCACCAGTCGTTACATCACCACCAAGAACAAGAAGAACACGACTGAGCGTTTAGAATTGAAAAAATTCAATCCTATCCTCAAGAAAATGACGCTTCATAAAGAAATTAAATAATCGGCCTCACGCCCAATATAAAATAACATGGCTAAGAAAGTAGTTGCTACACTGAAAACCGGTAAAGGCAAAGAATTCTCGAAAGTGATCAAAATGGTGAAATCACCAGTGACTGGATCTTACTCTTTTAAAGAAGAGATCGTTCACAATGACCATATTAAAGATTTCTTGAAAGAAAAGTAATATTCTGACAATCAACCAGATCAGACAGCTTCTTTCCATCGAAAGAGGCTGTTTTTATTAGTACCAAAAGCAAATAAAATGGGATTATTCGGATTCTTCAATAAAGAGAAAAAGGAGTCGCTCGATAAGGGACTCGAGAAGACCCGTGAGAGTTTTTTTTCAAAGATTACCAAGACCCTCATTGGGAAGACCAGCATCGATGATGAAGTACTCGATAATTTAGAAGAGATTTTAGTGACGAGTGATGTGGGTGTGGAAACTACCCTCAAAATTGTAAAGCGTATTCAAGATCGTGTGGCACGCGATAAATATTCAGGCACCAGCGAATTGAATCGCCTGTTGAAAGAGGAGATTGTTGGACTGATGTCGGAAAATACCGCCGGCAGCAAAGTCGATTTTAATTTATTGGATGAGCTTCCTGCCAAACCTTATGTGATTATGGTGGTGGGCGTGAATGGAGTTGGTAAAACAACCACCATTGGAAAGTTAGCATACGCTTTTAAGAAAGCCGGCAAGTCGGTAGTGCTTGGCGCTGCCGATACATTTCGTGCTGCAGCCGTAGATCAACTTATCATTTGGGCGAAGCGTGTGGATGTACCTATCGTAAGTCAAGGCATGGGTGCAGACCCGGCCTCGGTGGCTTTTGATGCGGTTTCTTCCGCACATGCGCAAGGTGCTGATGTTTGTATCATCGATACCGCAGGTCGTCTTCATAATAAAATCAATTTAATGAACGAACTTTCGAAAATTAAACGCGTGATGCAAAAGGTTGTTCCGGATGCGCCGCATGAAATTTTACTCGTTCTCGATGCGTCTACCGGACAAAATGCTTTTGAACAAGCGAAGCAATTTGTGGCTGCCACCGATGTAAATGCACTTGCATTAACAAAGTTGGATGGTACAGCAAAAGGTGGTGTGGTGATTGGCGTGTCGGATCAGTTTAGTATTCCTGTGAAGTATATTGGTGTCGGAGAGAAAATGGAAGACTTGCAGTTATTCGATAAAAAGGAATTCGTTAATTCATTGTTTGAATCTCAAATCTAAAATGAAAAAGAAAATCGTTAGTATTCTTGTATTTGTTTTGCTTGCGCAGATGGGAGTTGCGCAAACCTGGGAAATTATCATCAAAGATAATATAGCGCAGATGAATATGGAACAGGCTTATCGAATCACAAACGATAGTTTAATAATTACTGGTAAATCCGATTACGGAAGATCGAATGTAGATTATTTAGTGCGTTCTTTAACCCCCAAAGAACAAAAAAATGTTTCTGCTATCTTAAAAACTTTTCCGATTGACAGCTTGAAGCCTGAGTACTTTGATGGGTATGCAAATTTTCAACAAATCAATGATGAAAATTATCCTCGATCAATTGAAATTCGTATTGAGAATAATGGAAAAATTATTTCCTCGCGTGCGACCAATGCATGGGTTCGTTTGCACGTTCAGTTGTACGATATGTTAAATCCATTTTTTCCTAAGGAAGTACAAATTCTACTTGATAAATCAAAATTTAACGTGTTCTATTAATAATTGTGAAGACCAAAACCCTTAAGCAAAATAAAGTCAATGTAGTAACATTAGGTTGCTCTAAAAACCTAGTGGACTCTGAAGTCTTGATGGGTCAGTTACGTGCCAATGATTTTGATGTGACGCATGAAAGTTCAAAGAATGATGCCTCCATTGTGATCATCAACACTTGTGGATTTATTGATAATGCTAAACAAGAATCCATCGAAACGATTTTGCATTATGCCAAGCAAAAGGAGAAAGGGAAGATTGATCGTTTGATCGTAACGGGATGCCTATCCGAAAGATACAAGCCCGATTTAGAAAAAGAAATTACCAATGTGGATGCGTATTTCGGTACTCGTGATTTACCTTTATTATTAAAAACATTGGGCGCCGATTATAAACATGAGTTGATTGGAGAACGTTTATTAACGACGCCTCGCCACTTTGCTTACTTGAAAATTTCAGAAGGTTGCGATCGTCCTTGTTCGTTTTGCGCTATTCCTTTGATGCGTGGTAAACATATTTCTCGTCCGATGGAAGAGTTGGTGGCCGAAGCAAAAACGTTGGCTAAGAATGGTACGAAGGAATTATTATTGATTGCACAGGATTCTACCTATTACGGATTAGATATTTATAAAGATCGAAAGTTAGGGGATCTACTCATAGCATTGAGTGATGTAGAAGGCATTGAATGGATTCGTTTGCATTATGCTTTTCCAAGTGGATTTCCAGAAGATGTGTTGGATGTGATGCGCGAACGTGAAAATATTTGTAAGTATATCGATATTCCCTTGCAACACATTTCAGATAATATGTTGAAGTCGATGCGTCGTGGTACTACCGAAGCAAAAACGTACGAATTGATTGATATGTTCAGAACGAAAGTTCCAGGTATCGCATTACGTACTACTTTAATCGCTGGATATCCCGGAGAGACCGAAGAAGATCATCAAGCCATGTTACGCTTTGTAGAAAAAGCACGATTCGATCGATTAGGGATTTTTAATTATTCGCATGAAGAGAATACGCATGCTTACGGTTTGGAAGATGATGTTCCAGATGAGGTGAAACAAGAACGTGCAGAAGCGGTGATGGCAGTACAGCAAGGGATTTCAGAAGATATTAATAGTTTGAAAGTCGGACAAACCTTTAAAGTATTGTTTGATCGCAAAGAAGGCGATTATTTTGTAGGACGTACAGAGTTTGATTCTCCCGAAGTGGACAATGAAGTGCTCGTTTCTGCAAAAGATACTTATGTTCGTATTGGTGATTTTGCCCATGTAAAAATTACTTCTACTGCGGCTTTTGATTTATATGGGGAGATTGTCAATAAATAAAACGCTATGAAAGTACTTCAGCTTCCATTATCCGAAATCGGTTTTAATAGCAAGCTGATGTTGGATTATACAGAAGGCCATCCGGACCTGGTTCCATTTTATAAATACATTCCACATCTAAATTCTTTTCCAGATGTTATTGAGAATAGAAATCAATTTCCCTTTCATCGTGTAGAATTGGTTTCGGAATTGAATGCACAAAATAATTCCTATTTTGAAAAATTTCCATTGGTAAAATCGAATGTTGATTCGATTGCTCATGCAAATTCGTATACTGTCACTACAGGTCATCAGCTTTGTATTGCTGGCGGACCCTCATACTTTATTTATAAAATTATTTCCACCATAAAATTGGCTCAGGAATTAAAAGCAAAGTATCCAAAGTGCCATTTTGTGCCCGTGTATTGGATGGCAACCGAAGATCATGATATTGAAGAAATCAATCATGTGCATGTGTATGGAAAGAAGTTGATTTGGGATACGAAGGAGCAAGGTGCAAGTGGTAGATTGAAAACAGATTCTATAACTAAATTTTTAGACGAGTTAATTAATTTGTTTAATAACGAGGCATACGGAAATGAAGTGGCTGTATTGTTGAACGAAGCCTATGCCAACCATTCAACTTTAGCAGAAGCAACACGATCATTTGTATTGAGTTTATTTGGTGAACAAGGATTGGTAGTCATTGACGCTGATTCGGTTCCTTTAAAGAAATTATTTAGTTCCATTATTCGTGATGAACTGGATGAACAAGCGTCATCGTCCATCGTTGAAAAAACAAGTGCTCGACTAGAAAAGAATTACAAGGTTCAAGTGAATCCAAGGGAAATCAATTTGTTTTATTTAGATGAGCAATTGAGAGCTCGTATTGTTCTGGACGATCATAAAAATTATAAAGTATTGCAAACGGATTTGAATTTTAGTCGTGAGTTTATTCAAGATTTGGTCGACAAACAAGTGGGGCGATTTAGTCCAAATGTTATTATGCGCCCTTTGTATCAAGAAAAAATTCTTCCTAACTTAGCCTACATCGGCGGACCTGGAGAATTAGCATATTGGTTACAGCTAAAAGATTTGTTTGAACACTACTCGGTGAGTTATCCTGTATTAGTGCCACGGAGTAATGCAGTCATTGTCCCATCAAAAGCAATCGATAAATTCACGAAGCTTGGATTTTCAGAAAAAGATTTATTTAGAAATTTCGATGATTTAGTTCGTGAATGGTTAGCCACGCAAGAGGAAATTGCTCCCGGAATTGAGGATGCGAAGGAAAAGTTGAAAAGCATCTATTCCGAACTCGAGAAATTATTTTTGTTCGCGGATCCAACTCTAGCACCCAGCGTCCAAGCGGAAATGCAAAAAGTGAGTAATGGATTGGATAATTTAGGGAAGAAGGGGCAAGCAGCCTTAAAACGAAAACATGAGATGGCTTTGAATCAGATTCAAGCTGTGCTGGATAAAGTAAATCCGAACCAAACACCGCAAGAGCGTTATGAGAATTTTATGGGATTTTATGCAAAGTATGGAAAAGATATTATTGCAGAGTTGATGAATAAATTTCATTCCTTTGAATATAAATTGACAATGATTGTAGATTAACATTTTATTATTAATGAAAGATTATTACCAATTATACAAAATATGTAGTCCAATTGAATAAACATAAAAGGAACACATTTTGAGCAATAAATATTAATAAAAATCAATTTCGTTCGGAACAGTGCGGAGATCGTCTACGCAACAGCGCGAACCGATTTTTGCTGTACCGGTTAAGTAAGAGATAGCACAAAAGATTGTTCAGTGGTTGCTAAAGAAAGTAGAACGCAGAAACTGTAAAAATTGGTTGGTGTTGGGTGGCGTGCTTTCTTTGGTTACTTTCTTTTCACGTAAAAGAAAGTAACAAGTAAAGTAGGGGACAAAAATTTTAATTATAAAAACTGAAATATTTATTACAGATGCGAGTGAACTTTTTAATCTGTGTAATAAATTCAGTGATTATGAGAATAACTTATTGGCAAAAAAAATAAAATTGATTATTTGGACTATAAAATATTGATAATTTGTATAACATGGCTACAAAGGAAAAATTTCTAGAAACTGTTCAAAAAGGTTACACTTTCAAAGGTGGAACAATTCCAATAGGTTCAGCCGTTTTTAATGGAGAAGTGTTGAAGGAAGCAGTAGTGAGTATCCCATTGTCAACGTTAAATCGTCACGGACTTATTGCAGGTGCAACAGGTACTGGAAAAACGAAAACATTACAAGGCATTGCTGAGGGATTAGCATCGAATGGTGTATCCGTTATGATGATGGATGTGAAAGGAGATTTGAGTGGGATAGCTATGCCTGGAAATCCACATCCAAAAATTTCAGAACGTCATGAGAAGTTAGGTGTCACCTGGAAGCCTCAAGCATTTCCCTGTGAGTTGATGAGTTTGTCGAGTGAAAAAGGAGTGCGACTTCGCGCTACCGTTTCGGAATTTGGTCCCGTATTGTTTTCCAAAATTTTAGGGTTGAATGATACCCAGTCAGGAGTAGTTTCTTTAGTATTTAAGTATTCCGATGATCGTTCCTTGCCCTTATTGGATTTAAAGGATTTTAAAAAAGTTCTTCAGTATTGCACCAACGAAGGGAAAGAAGAGATTAAAAAAGAATATGGTGCTATTAGCACAGCTTCTGCTTCAACTATCTTACGGAAAATTATGGAAGTGGAAGAGCAAGGAGCTGATCTGTTTTTTGGAGAAACTTCCTTTGATGTAAATGATTTACTTCGACTCGATGATAATGGTAAAGGCTATGTGCATGTCGTTCGCTTAGTTGATATTCAAGATAAGCCAAAATTGTTTAGTACATTTATGTTATGTCTGTTGGCTGAAATTTATCAATCATTTCCAGAGGAAGGAGATTTAGAAAAACCAAAATTGGTATTGTTCATTGATGAAGCCCATCTCATTTTTAAAGAAGCCAGTGATGCCTTGATGGATCAATTGGAAAGCATCATTAAATTGATTCGTTCGAAGGGTGTTGGTGTTATTTTTTGTACGCAAAGTCCGGTTGATGTTCCTGCTGCTATCTTAGGCCAACTTGGATTAAAAGTTCAGCACGCATTGCGCGCATTCACCGCCGCCGATCGTAAAGCGATTAAACTCGTTGCTGAAAATTATCCGATCACTGAATTTTATGATGTTGATACGTTGATTACTGAATTGGGAATTGGAGAGGCGATGATAACATGTCTTTCCGAAAAGGGAACTCCAAGCCCATTAGTTCATACTTTTTTATTGGCTCCTCAATCACGTATGGATATTTTAACTCCAGTCGAGCAAGATGTTTTACTTAGTAAATCGGTCATGGTGAAAAAGTACAACCAAGAAGTCGATCGGGAAAGTGCTTATGAAATGCTTCAACAAAAGATGAGTCCAGCTGAAAAGGATGACGATCCAGAAAAGAAGGTGAGCCCATCTAAAAAAGAAGAAAAGTCAGTAATTGGAGAAGCGATTGATAGTACCGTTGGACGTCAAGTTGCCCGCACTTTGGCCCGCGAAGTGACCCGTGGATTATTGGGTGTTTTGGGCATTGGAACCTCAAAAAGAGGTAAAAAGTCGTGGTTTTAGGGAGATCTTAAATTTATGTGAATGTACTGATTTTGTTGGCGAACAGCTGATTATGATAGGCGAATGGTTTTTTTTTGCAATTTTCTAGTTCGGTGCTCCATTCTTCCCGTTCAGCAGTTGAATCGCTTAGTTTAGGCTTTTTTGATAGGAATAGCTGGATGTAGAATTAACTTTGTTTTACCAAAGCAATTACCCATGTTAAAGAGAGAAGAGAAAAAGCAAATGATACTCAAAGCAGCGGCCGAGTGTTTTTCAAAGAATGGTTATGATAAAACCACACTTGACGAGATCGGCCATAAAGTAAGTTTGAATAAAGCTACCTTATATTATTATTATAGTAGTAAGGATGATTTGTTTTGTGATGTGATTTATGCAGAAGCGCATCGCTTTCGTGAATTAGTTCGAGTAGGAATTACTGAAAAGAAAGGAATTGAAAATAAAATAGTGTTTTTACTTTTTGAACGTACTAAATTCTATCAACATTTAAGTCTATTGCACTATATTATTGTTGAGCAAGGGAGAAAGATAGAACCCATCTTCATTTCACTCAGAGATAGTATTTATAATGAAGAGCGTAATTTATTAATAAATATTATTAAAGAGGCTATGGATCAAGGTGAGATTCGATATTCAGATGCGAGCCGTGTCGCTGATGTGTTTTTGAAAATGGCGAATAGCGTGGCTGTCGAAAGTCATCATGCAGTAATGATGAGTGATGATAAATTTGACTCAGCGAAGGAATCTATTATGGATGATATTCGGTTTACTACCAAACTTATATTTTCAGGTATTAGCGCGCGTCCCTAGCTTAACATTGAGTTGTGAATAAAGCATTCACCTCTTAATTATAAGTACGAGTGGATAGACTATTTTCATGCCTGAAGTATGAAGAGTTACCACTTTAAATCCGGTTCCAGTAAATTAGTAATTTATCAATTGCTGTTACGTGTTTTTTCAAATGTAAATAGCAAGAACAAATTGTATGGCACAATCGCGCAAAATGGGATTGGAAAATTCAATGATATTAATTCGAAGGTATTAAACAGCTTAAAGGAATTAGGCATTTCCCATATTTGGTTTACTGGAATTTTAGAGCATTCTTCGCTCTCGGCATATAAAAAAAATGGTATTCTTACTGATGATCCACATGTAGTAAAAGGTCGTGCAGGTTCGCCTTATGCCATTCGCGATTACTATGATGTGGATGCTGATTTGTCTGTCGATGTAGCGAATCGGATTACAGAGTTTGAGCAAATGGTTCATCGAACTCATGAGTGTGGATTAAAAGCTATTATTGACTTTGTTCCCAATCATGTGGCACGATCCTATCATTCAGATATGAATCCAGGACACAAAAGTGATTTCGGTGTCAATGATGATACTCAAAAATTGTTCGCTCCACAAAATGATTTTTTGTATTTGCAGAATGAAACGTTTCAATTTCCTTCCGACTACCTCCCGCTTGATGGGGGAACTTTACCTCGCAGCTTTAAAAAATTTGTTGAATCACCTGCAAAAGTTACTGGAAATGATTTGTATTCTTCGCATCCTTCATCTAACGATTGGTTTGAAACCATTAAAATTAATTTTGGTGTAGACCCTAATCCTCCGCATCATTGTTTCTTTGATCCCATTCCCTCTTCCTGGATAAAATTACTCGACATACTGTTATATTGGTGCAAGAAAGGAGTAGATGGATTCAGATGTGATATGGCAGAGATGGTTCCTGCTGAATTTTGGGAGTGGATAATTCCATGTGTAAAAACGCATCATCCCAACGTGATTTTCATTGCTGAAATTTATAAGCCAGAATTGTATGAACATTATTTGGATAAAGGCTATTTTGATTTTCTCTATGATAAAGTGAGTTTGTATGATACCTTAGGTGGAATAATTCGTGGTTATCATTCCGCAGATGATATTTCAAAATGTATTCAGCGTGTCGAAAAATATTCGGAACGTATGCTTTCATTTATGGAGAATCACGATGAGGAGAGAATCGCTTCTCGATTTTTCGCCTCCAATCCTTTTGCAGGGATACCCACTATGGTAGTCTCAGCGTGTATCTCAAAAGGTCCAGTGATGATTTATTTTGGACAAGAAGTGGGTGAGTCGGCAAAGGATATTGTTGGATTCGCAGGTGATCGAGGACGCACCTCTATTTTTGATTATTGTTCAGCTCCTGAATTACAGAAATGGTTCAATAAAGGAAAGTGTGATGGCGCCCATCTCTCTTCAGAGCAGAAAACATTACGAGATACATATTCATTATTGTTGAATTTCGTGTCAAAAAGTGATGCTATTCATCATGGTGCTTTGTATGACTTGCAATATGCGAACCGTCATCACCAGAGTGAAGGGTTTGATGAAAAATTTCATTTTGCTTTTTTAAGACATAGTAAGGAAGAGAAATTATTAGTTGTTGTAAATTTTAATAATGATACTGTGTATGAAACGTACATCCGTATACCCAAGGATGCTTTTATTTGTATGGGTTTAGATGTAAAGAAAAAGGTTAACTTTACAAGTGTGTTGGGAAGTGAGGTGTTAGGGAGTCATACTACAGATGAACTTTATAAGGAAGGAATTCGTTTTTCAGGATTGAAATTAAAGTTAGCGCCGAATAGTGCTTATATCATTCGTATTCATTAAAAATAATATATATGCCGAAACAAGGAACTAAGAATCCTTTTAATATGGTCGTTTTAGTAGCGGCCTTAGGGTATTTTGTAGATATCTACGATCTGCAATTGTTTAATGTAGTGAGCAAAGACAGCTTGCGTGGCATTGGAATTTTGGATCCTGTTGTGATCGATCGTTATGATTATTTATTATTTCTTTGGCAGATGTGTGGCATGTTGGTGGGCGGTTTGCTCTGGGGGATTTTAGGCGATCAGAAAGGAAGAATGTCGGTACTCTTTGGCTCGATCTTGATTTATTCTTTAGCCAACGTGGCGAATGCTTTCGTTGTCGATTTAACGCAGTACAGCATTGTTCGATTTATTGCCGGTGTTGGATTGGCGGGTGAGTTGGGAGCAGCGATCACGTTAGTTTCTGAAATCATGCATCGGGAGAGTCGTGGTTACGGAACATTAATCGTGGTTGCAATGGGTGCACTCGGTGCGGTAGCTGCAGCGGTCATTAGTAATAACCCCTTTGTGATTTTTGGATTGCAACCTTGGCAGATGGCGTATATTATTGGTGGTGTGCTTGGACTCGTTTTGCTCCTGTTGAGAGTGAGTACTTATGAGTCGGGTATGTTTGAACACATGAAACATAATAATCAAATCAAGAAAGGTAATTTCTTGATGTTGTTTACCGATCGTGAACGATTCAAAAAATATTTGGCATGCATCTTAATTGGACTTCCGGTTTGGTTTTGCATCGGCATCTTAATAAAATTCTCGGATAAGTTTGCTGCAATTGTTGAGGTGGTGGGTGAAGTGAAAGTTGGTTATGCAATTATGTATGCTTATTTGGGATTGTCAGTGGGTGATTTAATCAGTGGATTATTAAGTCAACTGTTGAAAAGCAGAAAAAAAGTAGTTGTGGCTTATTTATTATTCACGATAGTTCTTGTTTTTGTTTTTCTTTTTGCCAAAGGCTTAACGGCAAATTCTTATTATTTTCTTTGTTTTATGTTGGGTTGCGTTACTGGCTATTGGGCGCTCTTCGTAACTATTGCTTCCGAACAATTTGGAACCAATATTCGTGCTACGGTAACTACTACGGTTCCTAACTTTGTTAGAGGAGCTGTTGTTCCCATTATCCTTGGATTTAAAACTTTAGAGATGAGTATGGGTGCAGTGAATAGCGCCTTAGTGGTAGGTGGAGTTTGCATCACTCTTGCATTAATTGCAATATTTAGTTTGAAAGAAACGTTTTCTAAAGACCTCGATTATATCGAAATATCATGAAGAAAACTACACTAGTTATTGGAGCTTCCACAAATCCATCGCGTTATTCTTTTTTAGCAATTAATCGATTGAGAGAACATGATCACCCTGTTCATGCCTTGGGATTAAAAACAGGTAGAGTAGGGGATGAAGACATTTTTACTGAACATAAATTTTTATTGGATATCCATACCGTTACCTTGTACGTGGGTCCAAGTCATCAAGAAAAAATTCGTGATTATGTGATTTCTCTAAAACCAGATCGTGTAATTTTTAATCCTGGAACGGAAGATGAGTTATTTCAATCTATGCTCAAAAAAGCTGGAATTCCTTTTGAGGAAGCCTGTACTTTGGTGATGTTGGGAACAGGTCAATATTAGCGTTTAGATGTAATAATTTGAGCTGTAATTCGTATTAAGGAATTCGAGTTTGCTGTGGATACTTATTTTTAGGTTCTAGCTTCTAGCTTCTTCCAAATACCCAATAGCGATGGTGAATTGATCGGAAACAGACGTCGTGAATAAAATGAAAAGTAGGAGTAGGCGAGTCATCGATTATTGGAAGTGGATCTAAAGGTAAGCAATTATTAAAATGAAAGAATAAAGTTTCATTTAATTATAAATTCGACACGACCCCATCGGGGTCAAACCTTATTAGAAACGAATTGCATTTTTTTATCCTGACCCCATCGGGGTCAAACCTTATTAGAAACGAATTGCATTTTTTTATCCTGACCCCAGCGGGGTCAAACCTTATTAGAAACGAATTGCATTTTTTTTATCCTGACCCCAGCGGGGTCACACAACTGAAGAGAATTTGCTAAAATAAATTTGTGGTATTGATAAATTATTCATCGCATCCAACAACCAATCGCGAAGCCTTGCGACCAACATCTCATCACGACTAAAACCTCAGAACAAACTCCGTCCCAACATTGGGTGTAGAATCAACAATAATTTCAATTTTATGAAATCCAGCTATGGTTTTTACGAGCGGTAAGCCTAAGCCATATCCATCCGCTTTGTTTTTATTGAGTCGTTTGAATCGATCAAAAATTCCGTTGATATCTTGCTTGTCAATTCCGATTCCACTGTCTTTAATTTCAATTTGAAATTTACCGTCTTTGACGCGACTATAAATGTCGATGCTTCCACCGTCTTTGTTATACTTTATAGCATTGTTAATCAAATTCGTCATCATGGTAAAAAGTAAAGTGCGATTGCATTGAGTGATGTTGTAATCATCATAAAAGTATTTATGGAGCGTAATGTTCTTTTCTGTTAAACGTTCTTCAATCTCTTCAAGCACTTCATCCATCAATTCAATTGCACCAATGGTATCTTGCTTGAGGTACTGATCGTTTTCAATCTTCGAAATTAATAGAAGCGCCTTAATAATTCTACTCA
This sequence comes from uncultured Bacteroidota bacterium, assembly GCA_903922455.1. Taxonomy (GTDB): domain Bacteria; phylum Bacteroidota; class Bacteroidia; order AKYH767-A; family OLB10; genus JAJTFW01. The sequence goes on from CAIXTT010000338.1 coordinate 12,733, forward strand.
TTCGATTCAAGGTACGTTGTGAATCGGAAAGCTTGATTAGTAATTCATCGGATAAATTTCCCTCGTTGATGATGTTCTCCAAACGATTTTGAATGATGCTGATGGGCGTTTGCAGTTCGTGGGACACATTACTGATAAACTCTTTTTCGATTTGAAAAGAGTCTTTCAGTTTGTGCATCATTTCATTGATTCGATTGTCGAGTTGATTGAATTCAGCCGTTGAACTTGGAATAGGAGTAAAGTTAAAATAGGCAGGCGATGGTACCGGAAGAAGTTTCGTGCTGATGATGCTGTTTAATGGTTTTAAAAGCAAACGAGCGAAGGCTAGATCGATGAAGAGTGAAATCAAAATCACCCCTAACATCATGACCAATAGAAATCGCTGAATAATGGATTTTAATTCGTCGATGGTGCTAATACCTTCACCAATATTCAACTCGTACATTTGATTGTCGTATAAAAAGGGCCTACTAATAATTCGATGCTGTAGTTTTTCTCCTTCAATACTCCAGGTCTCATTCCTTATTTGAGTACCATTGTTCATTTTCAACGGGTCGGTGATAGGGTAGATGGCAACAAATTCTTCTTTTAAAATATTGTAACTTTCAAAACTACAATCTTGTTCACGTACGATGTCAGCAATACTTCCTCTTTTTACTGTGAGAAGAATGCGTTCGCTTCGCGCTACTAATCTTTTATCGATGTGTTCATAAACGATTCTTTCTACCAAGATAGGCAACAAGGTCATAAAAGCTAAAATGATGAGCGCTTTGGAAACTGCATTGTAAAGCGCAAACTTGACCTGTATGGTCATCGACTTTTTAGGACGGTGTTGTAGAGCAGTCAAATGTTTATGCGTTTACTCGATAACCCACACCACGAACCGTTTCAAACCAATCTACGCTGGATTGTGCTGATAATTTTTTGCGTAAATTTTTTACGTGCACATCAATGTAATTCGATTCGTAATCATCTTCTAAAACATCACCCCAAATATGTTCGGTGAGTTGTATCCGTGTTAACACTCTGTTTTTATGTAACGCTAAGTAATGCAACAAATCAAATTCTTTTTTAGTAAGATTAATGCTATTGCCTTTACAATGAACTGTACGATTTTGAATGTCGATGTCGAAATCATGTACACTCATTACATTGGATTTAAGTCCGTGCTTCCGACGTAAAATAGCTTGCATTCGACTGTGCAATTCTGCTAATGAAAATGGTTTTGCTATATAATCATCGGCACCTAAATCGAGTCCTGTGATTTTATCTTCAACTTCACTACGCGCTGTTAAAACTATAAAAGCACTTTCGATTCCCGCTTTTTTCGATTCTCTCAATAAATCCAAACCATCCATATCAGGCAAGCCTAAATCGAGTAGTACGAAATCATATGAGTTGGCGTGAATTTTATCCGATGCGCTCTTTCCGTTGAAAGCAACATCACAATTTAAATTTTGTCTGGAAAGATAAATTTCCATCTCGTGCGACAAGGAGCGTTCGTCTTCTACAATAAGTACGTTCATAACCGAATATATTTTTTTGGGATTCCTAAACTCTCTAAATAATAATACTACAAAGATAGGAAACGCAAATGTAAATGAGCCATATGAATTTTTGAGGAGTTATTGCGTGACTTTCTATAAATCAACTTGATAGCACTCATCTATTGCTGCTAAAACGACGTGGCAAGCCGATAATAATTCTTCTTCTGTTATGGTGAGCGGAGGACAAATCCGTAGTCGATTTGCGGCAAAGAGGAACCAATCAGTGATTACTCCTTTTTTAATGCATGCTGCAATAACTTTTTGTGCAAATTCATCCGAAGAAAAAACAAGGGCTAGCAACATTCCTTTACCGCTGATTTTTTGTAAGGCAGGATGTACTAATGTTTTTCTTACAATGGTTTCTAATTTAGGAACACGAATTTCAGTATCTAAAGTCTGAATCACATCAAAAGTAGCTATGGAAGCTGCACAACAAACCGCATTTCCTCCAAAGGTGGTAATATGACCTAAAACAGGTTGATCACTTAATGCATCCATGATTTTTTTATTACTCATGAACGCACCCATAGGCATTCCACCTCCCATTCCTTTTGCGATCACTAAAATATCGGGAATGATATCGACTCCCATCGAAGCAAAGAAGGGTCCAGTTCGACCAAACCCTGTTTGGATTTCATCGACTACTAACAGAGCACCTACTTCGGTACAGCGCGATCGTAAGTCGTGTAGAAATTTGGGATCGACTACTTCGGCTCCTGCTTCACCTCGAACAATCTCTACAAATACTGCTGCAGTTTCCGCGTCAATGTTTATTAACTCTTGTTGACTGCCAGCCGTAAGATGAAACACTTCAGGTAATAAAGGATGAAACGGAACACTGAAATACTCATTGCTCATTAAGCTCAGAGCCCCATTGGTAGAACCATGATATGCATCTTTAAATGAAAATATTTTTTTTCTTCCCGTATATATTCGTGCTAATTTAATAGCACCTTCAATGGCTTCCGTGCCGCTGTTGGTGAAGTATACACTATCGATAGACGGAATTACGGTCGCTAATTTTGCCGCTAATTTTACTTGTGGTGATTGAATGTATTCTCCATACACCATCAAGTGCATGTATTTTTCAAGTTGCTCATGAATGGCTTCAATCACTTTGGGGTGACGATGCCCAACATTACTCACGGAAATACCGCTAATTAAATCGAGCCATTTCTCGCCGTTGGCTCCGTATAAATAAAGTCCTTCTGCTTTTTCAATCTCTAAGC
>CAIXTT010000339.1 GCA_903922455.1 uncultured Bacteroidota bacterium
GAAGATACACCTACCATGCTCAACATTTCCTTCGTTTCTTGATTGTCTGGTCCGATGTGGCGATCGGTAAATTTATATTGTGACATATGCTAATTTTCTTGAACACAAAGTTAAGAAACTGAGTGGATCAGTACACGGCAATATATATATATCATCTCTCTATTTATCAGCATTTTATAATTTAGATGTCGTTGATTTAAATCATTTTAAAAATGAATTCTGCTTTAAATTCATAGGGCAGAATCGTGGAATAAATCTCATACCCAGCCTTCCATTTTCCAGAATTAGAGAAATGTTAGGTATAACTACTCCCAATTTCATAGCTTTGAACTCTATGAAAAAACTAATCCTTCTTCTACTCCCCTTCATCTTCTTTATTCCAAATAATAGTCAAGCTCAACAAAGAATATTACTATTAAACGGCAAGTATATTTATATTAAATCTTATGAGATTGGAGAAGAGTATCTAAAATTTAAAAAAACTAAATTTCAACCAATTTTTAAGAATGGAAAACAAATTAATATATTTTCCATTGAAACCACAAAAGAAACAAAAAAAATAAGTAAGAAATATAAAACTAGAACTGTAAATCGTTTTGATGTTTTCTCTATTGAAAACATCGATAGTTCAGAAGTGCTTATTTATTCACCTACAGACAGCCTAGATTATACCGTGGATGAAGCGAGAGCCTACATTCAAGGAGAACAAATAGCAAGAGAATATTATTCGGCAAAAGGAGCAAATATAGCTTCATCAATTATTGGTATTAGCTCAAGTCTTCTTTCTTTCTATGCATTGCCTGTTCCTATGATAAACAGCTTAATTTTAGGGAGATTCAATCCAAAAAAAATGCACTTGCCAGAAAATTTTGACCTAAAAACTGCTTCCACAGAGCCGTTCATAATTGGCTATGAAAAATCGGCGCGGAACACAAAGATTCAACAAAGTTTAAAGTGGGGATATATTAGTTTAGGATTGGGTTTAACAGGACTTATCATTTACGGAATAGACAATCATTAATTCATAAAATCAATTCCCTTCCAATTGTGATCTTTTGATATTTATCCATAAACATACTGCTTAGTTCATAACACAGGTTACATTAAATAATAAACCCCTTATGACTTTGATGTTTTTAAGTCGAACAACCTACGCAGTACACAGTAAATACTTCTATCCATTTTTAATGGCTTCATCAAGCGCATTGATGGCAAGTACTTCTAACCACTTTTTTGCTTTTCACTTCCTCTTTATTTTTATAGGGACTTTTATTGGGTATTATATTGCCATATTACATCCTGAAATTAAAATTACAAACGCGAATTTTAAAATCAATGAAAGTAAAATCATTTTAACGATTGCCTTCATTTTAGTTTTAGTTCTATTAGTGAAGTTATCCTTCCCCGTTTTCCAACTCTTACAATATGGATTGGCTTCCATACTAAGCATCATTTATTACACTCAATTTACTACAAAAAGTGGGACCTTCGAAGGTCTGAGATCTGTGTATCTATTAAAAAACTTCTCCATAGCATTAGCTTGGGCCTTCGTAACCTCCCCTATTCTAATGGAGAATTCCGATTCTATATTACTTTTCCTACAACGCTTTCTTTTTCTTTTTGCTTTAAGTGTAAGTATAGACTTGAGAGACATAAAAAAAGATAAAATGAGGAGAATTGTTACTTTTCCAATACAACATGGATTTAGAAAAACAAAAGGGGGCGCCATTATACTATTGTTGCTTTCCACAACGTTAGTCTATTTCTATACTTGTCATCAGTCTTCAAATTCACTCCTTACTGCATCCATTACCAGCGCAATACTCAGTATAATTGGAATATTAAATCTACATGAACAAAGCACCAACAAGCAATATCTTCTTCTGGTGGATGGGAATCTTCTCTTACATGGCATCCTCTTTTTTATCTTTGCCTGAAAATACGACACTACTGCACCAACTCAAATGTTAAGAGCCCTCCTACTTCTTCCTATGTGTTTGCTCTTCACAATCACAAATGGTCAAACTAAAAGCGAGAAACGATCACTCAGTCCTTTTTTAGTTTTTGATAGTTACTTTTCGTTTATTGGAAATAAAAGTGCGGATGTATGGGGATTCAAAGGAGGTGTTAAGGTTGACGAAAAGTGGCGTTTGGGATTGGGTTACAATTTGCTAAGTTCAGATATTGTAGAACAAAAAGTATTGCCCAGTGAAGAGCTTGCTTACGCGAAAAATGACACTGTTAAAGCTCAACTTTTCGTTCGGTATTTCCCATTGATGGCTGAGTACATCCATTATAACGAAGGAAACTGGCAGATTAGTACACCTCTTCAAGTTGGTTATGGTCAGAGTTATTTTCAATACTTCGACAAAAACGATAACAAAAGAAGAATTTATAAAAAAGGCGTAGTGGCAACGCAGTTAGGTGTGAATGCACAATATAAAGTTCTTAGATGGGTTGGATTAACGGCAGGCGTTGGATATCGAGTTATGCTCATCAACAACAAAGAGATTGATGCTAAAATGAATTCTCCCATTTTTGCAGTTGGCATTAAAATCTATTTATCAGAAGTCGTTAAAAGTATCAAAGGAGAATAATGAGGTTTCATTTGAAAAAATATACACGAGAAGACGAAAGAATAATTCACCCCCACTCTCCAAAACTAACTTCTCAGAAGTGATTCATAATTAAGCCTTGAGGATCCACTTCACGTTACTTAAAAACATATCCTAAACCCTATTATCTTTGCACAATGAGTAAGATCAGCTTTGATGAGCTTTACATGGATCTAGCACAAAACCTTGCGACGAAATCGCATTGTGTGAAGATGAAAGTTGGAGCCGTCATATCAAAAGACACCCGAATTATTTCATTAGGATACAATGGACCACCAGCAGGTACACACAACTGTGATGAAGAATGGCCCGAAGAAGGATGCGCGCGCGATCGCAAAGGAGGCTGTTCGTTGGCTTTACATGCAGAAGCAAATGCGATACTTTATGCCGCAAAAAATCAAATTACATTAGAACATGCGACACTTTATGTTACGTTAGCACCGTGTCTGCCATGCGCAAGAATAATTTACACCACTGGAATCAAAAAAGTAATTTTCAGAGACAGCTATGCTGCATACAAAGGAATTCAAGTTGAAGAAGGAGTTGATTTTTTACGTCGCTTTGGCGTAGAGGTGTTTCACTTCCCTAAAGAAGAAAAAAAATAAAATGAACGAAAGTAGTTCGAATAGAATATTTATAATTCCCATCGTCGTGGGATTAGCATTAGCTGCAGGAATTTATATCGGCACTACCATATCTCCTGCGCCAAAAATTTCATCTGACAATAAGCTCAATTCCATTTTAGATTATATTCAACAAGAGTATGTGGATACGATCAATCGAGAAAAGTTAACCAATGAAACCATTGTTAAACTTTTGGAACAATTAGATCCGCATTCGGCGTACATCCCAAAGGAAGAATTGCAAGCTGCCAACGAGCCATTAGAAGGAAATTTTGAAGGGATCGGAATTGAATTTCATATTCAGGAAGACACCATTATGGTTGTATCAGCTATTTCGGGTGGACCCAGTGAAAGTTTAGGAATAAAACCAGGCGATCGAATTGTGAAAGTAGATAGCAGTTTAGTGGCCGGAGTTGGCATAAAGAATGAAATGGTGATGAAAACACTCCGTGGTACAGGAGGATCCATTGTGAATGTTTCGATTTTTCGAAGAGGGCAAAATAAATTGATTGACTATAAAATTGTAAGAGGAAGAATTCCCATCAACAGTTTGGAATTTACTTATATGATTACGCCACAAACTGGATACATCAAAATTTCTCGATTTAGCGCTACTACGTACGATGAATTTATTCTTGCTATGCAACGTCTCAAGAAAGAAGGGCTACGCAATTTAGTTCTTGATTTACGTGGCAACCCTGGTGGATTTTTAGATGCTGCTACTGCCATCTCTGATGAATTCATTGGAGGAAAAAAACTGATCGTGTATACCCAAGGAAAATCAAGACCCAAGACACAATATTTTACTGCACATGATGGACTCTTTGAACAGGGTCAACTTATTATTTTGATTGATGAAGGATCTGCCTCCGCTGCGGAAATTGTTTCAGGTGCGATTCAAGATTGGGATCGAGGAACCATCGTTGGTCGACGTTCATTTGGAAAGGGATTAGTACAGGAACAAACACTTTTACCTGATGGAAGTGCTATACGATTAACCATTGCTCGTTATTACACACCTACAGGAAGAAGTATTCAGAAACCTTACAACCACGGATTTTCGGAATATGAAGATGAACTGTATGAACGCATGAAGAATGGTGAATTATTAAACCAAGACAGCATTCATCTAACGGATACTGTAATCTACAAAACACCGTCAGGGAAAACGGTGTATGGAGGTGGTGGAATCACTCCTGATGTTTTCGTTCCGTTAGATACACTTTACAACAGTGAGTACATCAATCGACTCTTTGCAAGTGGAAGTGTAAATCAATTTGCATACGATTATGTTGACCAAAACAGAACTACGTTGATGAAATATGAAAGCGCAGCAGAATTCAAAGAAAAGTTCAAGGCAGACGCAGCATTTATCAATGAATTTATTAGTTACGCAGAGAAAAAAGGAGTAGTAAAAAACGACAAAGATTTACAAAAGTCACTGCCATTGTTGCAAGTTCAACTTAAAGCATACATAGCACGATTACTTTGGAAAAATGAAGGCATGTATCCGATTCTTCATGAGCGAGATGTCACCCTTCAGAAAGCACTTCAACTGCTGAAGTAACTTATGAAATGAACAACCCATTTCGAAACCTTCTACTATTTGGTCTCTTTGTTTTTATAAC